>JAWXAU010000008.1 GCA_034439655.1 Bacteroidota bacterium
ATAATACAAATTATACAAAATAAGCTAACAAAAGCTATAATACCTTTATACTTCATTGGATATGATTTAAATTAAAATGCGATGCAAATTACGGCAAAATGGCTTTTAGTAGTTTATTTTGCGACAAATTATGAAGAACCTGATAGAAGAATTACAATGGCGTGGCCTGCTTTTCGACAAGATGCCTGGCATTGATGAACATTTGCAAAAGAGTATGGTGACTGGCTATATCGGTTTCGACCCAACGGCTCCATCGCTTACCATTGGCAATTTTGTGCAAATCATTTTGTTGATGCACCTGCAACGCTGTGGCCATAAACCTATTGCTGTAGTTGGCGGTGCCACGGGTATGATAGGCGACCCATCGGGCAAAGCTTCTGAAAGAAATTTGCTCGATTTGGAAACCCTTAAACACAATGAAGATAAAGTAAAAGAACAACTGAGCAAATTCCTCGATTTCGATTGCGGAGCCAACAGTGCCTTGGTAGTGAACAATTACGATTGGATGAAGGACTTCACCTTCCTCGATTTTTTGCGTGACGTGGGCAAACACCTCACCGTAAATTATATGATAGCCAAAGACTCCGTGAAAACCCGCATGGAAACAGGCATCTCATTCACCGAGTTCAGTTATCAATTATTGCAGGGTTACGATTTCAAACATTTATACGATACCTATAACTGCACTTTGCAAATGGGAGGCAGCGACCAATGGGGAAACATGACCGCAGGCACCGAACTGGTTCGCCGCATGGCCGGTGGCGAGGCTTGGTGTATTACAAGCCCCTTGGTTACCAAAGCGGACGGTACCAAATTTGGAAAAAGCGAAAGTGGAAATATATGGCTCGATGCGGGCATGACTTCTCCTTATAAATTTTACCAATTTTGGTTGAACGTGAGCGATGAGGATGCACAAAAATTTATCCGCATCTTTACATTCCTCGACAAAGAAATGGTTGAGAAATTAGAAACTGGACACTTGGCCGAACCGCATTTGCGTGAGTTGCAAAAAACATTGGCACGCGAACTCACAATGATGGTTCATGGTGAACATGAATATAATAACGCTGTGGACGCATCAAACTTATTATTTGGAAATGGCACTACCGAGCAACTCAAACAAATGGATGAAAATTTATTGCTCAATGTATTGGGAGGTGTTCCTACCATTGAAGTGGAAAAAGGTGCTATTACTAATATGAACGTGGTAGAAGTATTATCCGTTTTAAGCAATAATATGATTTTTTTCAGCAAAGGCGAAGCCCGTAAAATGATAGAGGCTAACGGAGTTTCCATAAATAAAGAAAAAATAAATTTAGAGAAAAATATAATAGAGAGTGATTGGTTAAAAGGTCGTTATTTGTTAGCTCAAAAAGGAAAGAAAAATTATTTCTTAATCAAAGGAATATAATAATATATAAAATGCCACATATCTCCATCATCTCCTCCAGCGTTAGAACTGGCAGAAACAGCCATCGCGTAGCTTTATACTTCAAAAACTACATAGAAGAAAACAAACTCGGCACGGTTGAAATATTGGATTTGAATGTATATAATTTCCCTGTATTTGAAGAAAGATTGCGATTACAAAAATCACCCACAGCCAATGTGTTGGAGTTTGCCGAAAAAATAAAATCATCTGAGGGTATTATCATAGTTACGCCCGAATATAATGGAGGTTATCCCGCAAGTTTAAAAAATGTGGTGGACTTATTATATAATGAATGGCATCGCAAACCTATTGCTATTTCCACAGTTTCCGACGGTGCTTTTGGTGGCACACAAGTAATCACTTCATTACAATTTACATTATGGAAAATAAGGGCCTGGACTGTGCCTGCCATGTTCCCTGTTCCAAAAGCCCCTGATGCTTTTGATGAAAATGGAAATGCTACAGACAAAGCAGCAATGGACAAAAAAGCCGCAGCTTTTATTGCCGAATTATTATGGTGCATGGAGGCAAATAAGCGGATGAAGGTTTAATTTTTAGATTTATGTATATGCCCACTATCTAAAGTAATTTACTTCATGCAAATCAATAAAAATATTTGGGTAAAGTTGGGAAAATTGTAATATTAATTTCCAAACATGCAACCATTTGCGTAAAATTGTACTCTTGTACAAAAACCCTATTCGGATGCTGAACAATTTACGAAACTTAATTATTCTTGGTTTAATTCTATCATCATTGTCTATTAAAGCAAGTCATGCTATGGGTGGCTATATAGAATATAAAAACCTAGGGCAAGATTCGTTTGAGGTGAGTGTGACTTTATATAAAGACTGCAAGGGTGTGAGCATAGGTTCAAGTATTACTTTGGATGTCGAGGGAATAGGGTGCAGCTATAGTAAGAATTATACTTTAAACAAATCTAAGTGTGCGGATGTTACCCCTGTTTGCAAAAAATCATGTAGTAGATGCAATCGTTCAAGTTGCGATGCTAATGGATATCCAAATGGAAGTAATGCAAGTTGTAGTTTTCCGTATGGTGTCGAAAAACAAATTTTTAAGGGCGTAATTACTTTTAAAAATACAAATTGTTGCAAATTTAGATTGTATTATAGTATTTATGCTCGTAATGGTGCAATAACCACTTGTTGTTCAGGTGAGTCATTATACATATATTCAGAACTCGATCGGTGCACAAGTCCACAGAATAGCTCACCTGCCATAACCAGTGACCCACTGGCGATGGTTTGTAAAGGGAACTGCACTACATACAATATGGGTATTATTGATACTGTGAATCAGGATTCCATATCATATCATTTAGCCAAAGCATTATATGATTATGGTTCATCCTGCACATACTATGGCTTATATTCATACAAGCAACCCCTCTATTATGATGGATTCCCAAAAACTACCCAGTTTGATCCAAAAACATGCACAGGTTTTGAGTTAGATTCTCTTAACGGGGATTTGAAATTTAATCCTCAGCAACAACAAGTATGCGTGATCGCATTTGATGTAAAAGAATGGCGAAAAGATAGCAATTGTGTTGCTCAATTAATAGGAACGACCCATATTGATTTCATGTTGACTGTGGTTGCCAATTGTACGAATAGACCGCCCACCCTGCCACAAAATCCAAAGGTTTACGGTTTTGCAGGTGATAAAATTTGTTTCAATACTATACAATCATCCGATTCTGATAAAAAAGATACTGTTAAAGTTAGTTGGAATAATTCTATAAGTGCGGCTACTTTTAAAACTTCCTACCCTAATGGAGGTACAAAACAGCAATTCGATTTTTGTTGGCAAACTTCTTTAGCTGATAGCAGTAATAAACCCTATTATTTTACTGCGTTTGCTAGTGACGATGCTTGCCCACTGCAAGGCCGCACTGCACGCAGTTATGCTGTGGTAGTAAGTAAAAAACCTGAGGTCGCTCGTCAAATAACAGGTTTAGGTTGTGGTATGATAAAGCTTGATGCGATTCCTTTGAATCAAAATATATGCAATGAAAAATATACCTATGCTTGGAATGTAAATGGCGTAATATATAATGGTAAAAACACACAAGCTGCAATAAAAACAGGAGGAAATGTATATGTATTATTATCTGTATCAGTAAATGGCTGTACCGCAAATTTCTATGATACATTTTATGTTCAACCATTTTTAAATATTGATTTGGGTGGTGATACTTCTTTATGCTTGGGTGCTACTTATCATATAAGAGCAAGTCCCTCAAATGGCATTCCTCCTTATAAATACCAATGGTTACAAGGAAATGCAAATGATACGCTCGACAACTTCACAGTCACTGTTCAAAACAAAACATCAATCGTTTGCAAAATAACAGATAGTGTAGGGTGCTCGAATTATGACACCGTCAATATACATCTATTAACCACGCCAACGCCCTATATCCCCGACCAAAGAAAATGTGATGGAGATATTATATATTTTGATGCGACAACAAACAATAATAATGTGAAAGCATATAGTTGGGAAGATACACTAACAGGAAATATCGTTTCAACGAGTAGATATTATCAAACAAATAAATCTCAATATTTGCATGTTTCCCTCATTGATACCAACGGATGCGTGGGTGATGCTTATGTGAACGCTTTTCATAATGCTCCCGTAAAATCATCGTTAGCTTCTAATAATTATCAGTGCGAATATGACTCGATACTTTTAGCAACAAAAGGTCTCGATTCTGCTATTTGGACAAAATTGGGTGATAGCACTATAGTATATAATGGAACCAATTACACCATGAAATTTGATTCCACCACAACCTTAGTTATATTTGGATATAATACAAACGCAAGCCTTACTTGCAGCGGATATGATACAACTATCATAACCGTAGTTCCAAAGCCAAGCATCCTGCTCACACCAATTTATTATACTTGCAAAGGTTATAATACCACGCTAAGTGCAAGCGGTAAGCAAAACTATTCCTATAAATGGAATACAGGAGATACCACATATAATACCAAAGCTTCCTTGTCTGGATACTATGGAGTACTGGCCACGGATACCTTCGGTTGTAAGGATACCGCAACCACCGAGTTGAAAAATTTCCCTTCACAATCCGTTTCAATAAATATAGCCAACGATACTTTAATTGCCAATAATTCCAATTTTGCGATATACGATTGGTATTATAATAGTAACTATGATACTACCACCAATATACCTTGGAGATACATCACTCAGACTGGAGATTACACACTCAAAGCAACAGATACCAATGGTTGCGTAGTGACCGCAAACACATTAACAATAAAAACCCTCAAAAGCGGAATTTATACTGTTCCAAATGCTTACGGAATTAAGGTTTATCCCAATCCCTCCACAGGAATATATATTATAGAAACACCCTTTATAATTAATGATATAATGATTTATGATTTAACGGGCAGGGCGATAAATAATACTTCTGCTAATAATAAAACGATTGATTTGAGTGCACAGCCCGAGGGGATTTATTTATTGCAAATCAATAAAAATATTTGGGTTAAGTTGGGGAAATTATGATAAAACTGATATGGCCTATCTTTGCAAACTGATTAGCAATGATATTTACCGATACCCACTCCCATTTATATTCCACCCAGTTCGATAACGACATTGATGAAGTAGTTGCCAAAGCCCTAGAAGCTGGGATTAAAAGAGTATTCTTGCCCAATGTAGATTTGGAAAGTATTGACCAACTTAAAAAACTCACTGCAAAATATCCCGATATGATGAAACCCATGATGGGCCTGCACCCCTGCGAAGTGAAGGAAAACTATAAGGAGGTTCTCGATATAATATATAATGAATATAACACTGGCAATTATATAGCTGTGGGCGAAATAGGAATGGATTTGTATTGGGATAAAACCACCGAAGCAATTCAAGCAGATGCATTTATTACCCAATGCAAATGGGCCGCAGCAAGTAATCATGCAGTATCTATTCATTGCCGTGAAGCGATTGCACTTACTATCGAACTTTTGCAAAAGGAAAAAATACAAGGACTAAAAGGAGTGTTTCACTGCTTTGGGGGTTCGTTGGAACAAGCCAAAGAGGTTATAGAAATGGGGTTTATGCTGGGCATAGGGGGAGTGGTCACCTATAAAAATACCCATTTGAGAGAAACTTTAACACAGATAGATTTGAAGCATATTGTTATTGAAACCGACTCTCCCTATTTGGCCCCTGTGCCCTACCGTAGCAAGCGTAACGACACTATATACCTAATTGAAACTGCCAAAATTTTGGCAGGTGTTTATGGCTTAACTTTAGCAGAAATTGCACAGGCAACTACCGCAAACTCCATAGAAATATTTGGTTGTTAGTACTAATTACCTAAAACGGTTTTATTTTTGCAAACTGTCGTTTTCATTTTTAAAAATACAAACACTTATGAAGAAAATATTTTTTACTATTGCCATTGTATGCTGCGGCTTATTAGCCCAAGCACAATTTGACACGCCACCCAAAGAATCTGCCGATACCATGATGGGCATATCAGGGCAGAGTATCTACCACAAATATATTATTGAAATTGTAGGTAATAAAAAAGATACCATCCATGTGTTCGATTCCGCTAAAATAAGACTGCCCTTGCCAAGCGAATATTACTTTGTGAGGGTATATCGCGTAAACTTTAAAGGCGAACTTAAAGACTATCGGGTTACCAAATTTAATTTGGTATTTAGCAACGAAAGCGGCTTGAACACCACTATGCGTTCTAATAACAAATGGATGGAAGACCCTTTGCTATCTACTTTTAAAGAAGGCCGACCAGGCAGCGTGGTTTCTATTGGGGAAATAATGATAGAAGATGAAAGCAATAAACATAGAGATGTAGGTAGTTACCAGCTATTTTACTATTGAACTATTATATAAATTGAAGCGGAGAAATAACCGATGGGCCATAAATACAGTGAGTACGACAAAATAGATTTTCCTAAATTTGAGCAAGAAATATTAGCATTTTGGAAAGAGCAGGGGGTTTTTAAAAAATCTGTTGAGAACAGAAACGGTAGCGAAAATTTTATTTTTTACGAAGGGCCACCTTCAGCCAATGGCCTACCGGGCATACATCACGTAATGGCCCGGGCAGTGAAGGATACCTTTTGCCGTTACAAAACTTTGCAAGGCTATAAGGTTGACCGCAAAGGTGGTTGGGATACCCACGGCCTTCCGGTCGAATTGCAAGTTGAAAAAGAATTGGGAATTACCAAAGAAGATATTGGCCGACTTGATAGACCCAAAGGAATATCTATAAAAGACTATAACCAAAAATGCCGCGAAACAGTGATGCGTTACAAAAGTGTGTGGAACGACCTTACTGAACGCATGGGTTATTGGGTCGATTTGGACAATCCCTATATTACTTACGAAAACAATTATATAGAAAGTCTTTGGCATTTGCTCAAGATGTTGTATGATAAAGATTTATTATATAAAGGTTATACCATACAACCTTATAGTCCCGCTGCAGGCACAGGTTTAAGCAGCCATGAACTAAACCAACCGGGCACTTACAAAATGCTGAAAGACATGACTGCTGTGGCTATGTTTGCTGTTACTGAGAAAATAAATTTACCCTATAACAATACCGAAAATTTACCTTTATATATTTTAGCATGGACTACCACACCATGGACTTTACCCAGCAATACCGCACTAGCCATTGGTGAGAAAATAAAATATGTCTTTGTTAAAACATATAATACTTTCACCGCTGAAAAACAGATAGTAGTTTTAGCAAAAGATCTATGTGGCAAATAC
The DNA here is from genome assembly GCA_034439655.1 of Bacteroidota bacterium. Lineage (NCBI taxonomy): Bacteria > Pseudomonadati > Bacteroidota > Bacteroidota bacterium. The sequence continues at coordinate 7,247 of JAWXAU010000008.1, forward strand.
TTCCCTGAAAAAAATGCAGAACTCAAATTTGAAGATTATAAGGAAGGTGATAAAAATATCCCTTTTGAAGTAATTGCAGAATGCGATGGTAAAGATTTGAAAGGAATTAAATACGAACAATTGTTGCCGTATACCCAGCCCGATAGTGAAAAGAAATTTGAGGTAATAGCAGGCGATTTTGTAACTACAGAAGACGGAACAGGTATCGTGCATATCGCTCCCAGCTTTGGTGCCGATGACTTTAGAGTGGCCAAACAAAATAATATTGGTGCACTCACTTTGGTAGACAGAAGAGGAAAATTTACAGAGGAAGTTTCTGACTTTGCCAATGAATATGTAAAAGAGCAATACCTAACCGAAGACGAAAAAAAATCGGAAATAGAAAGACTTAAAAATTTACCCGAAACTTCGGAGCTGAATAAACTCATCAAACAAATTGTTGAACGTAGCAATGATTATTTGAGCGTTGATGATAGAATAGTTTTGAAACTACAATTAGAAGGAAAACTTTTCAAAAAAGAAAAATACGAACATACCTATCCGCATTGCTGGCGTACCGATAAACCAATATTATATTATCCTTTGGATAGTTGGTTTATAAAAACAACTGCAAAAAAAGACAGGCTAATAGAACTCAATAAAACCATTAACTGGAAACCCAAATCAACAGGTGAAGGAAGGTTTGGAAACTGGTTAGAGAATTTGCAAGATTGGAATTTGTCTCGCTCCAGATATTGGGGAACGCCTTTGCCTATTTGGAGAACGGAAGATGGAACCGAAGAGAAATGTATTGGTTCGATGGAAGAGTTGAAAAGTGAGTTAGCAAAGGCTAGTGCTGCAGGAATTAAAACTCCCACAGAAATCTCAGATTTACATCGCCCCTATGTTGATGATATTATATTAGTTTCTCCTTTGGGCAAACCCATGAAACGCGAAGCCGACCTCCTAGACGTATGGTTCGATAGCGGTGCCATGCCTTATGCACAGTGGCATTGGCCTTTTGAGAACAAAGACAAATTCGAGCATTCTTTTCCTGCCGATTTTATAGCCGAAGGTGTGGATCAAACACGTGGATGGTTCTTTACTTTGCATGCATTAAGTACTTTGTTGTTCGACAGTGTTGCGTATAAAAATGTAATTTCAAATGGATTGGTGCTCGACAAAAAAGGCGAAAAAATGTCGAAGTCGAAAGGCAATGTAGAGGATCCTTTTATATTGATGGACAAATATGGTATCGATGCTTTGCGTTGGTACATGATGTTCAATACCGACCCTTGGGATAATCTGAAATTTGATACAGATGGTGTGGAAGAAGTGCAACGCAAATTCTTCGGTACATTATATAATATATATGGCTTTTTTGCCTTGTATGCCAATATCGATAATTTTACTTACGCCGAGGCTGAAGTGCCATTGGATAAGCGTCCTGAAATAGACCAATGGGTTTTGTCATTGCTTAATTCTTTGGCAGCCGATGTACAAAAAAACATGGACGATTATGAGCCCACCAAAGCTACCCGTTTAATATATGATTTCGTAACCGAGCATCTCAGCAATTGGTACGTAAGGCTTTGCCGCCGCCGTTTTTGGAAAGGCGATTATAGCGAAGATAAAGTTGCAGCTTACCAAACATTATATACTTGTTTAGAAACCGTAGCCATCTTAATATCGCCCATTGCTCCATTTTATGCAGATAAGCTATTTAAGGATTTGAATGCCGTGAGTGGCCGTAAAGCTAGCGAATCAGTTCATCTAGTTGATTTCCCTGCGGTAAATACTAGTTATATAAACAAAGGATTGGAACTCAGAATGCAATTGGCACAAGATGTATCAAGTTTGGTATTGAGCATTCGCAAAAAAGCCAATATTCGTGTGCGTCAACCTTTGCAAAGAGTAGTAATCCCTGTGCTGAATGCAGAACTGGCAAACAACTTAGAACTTGTAAAAGATTTGATTGCCAGCGAAGTGAACGTGAAAAGCATAGAAACTGTTACCGAAGAAAATCTAAAATTCAATAAAAAAATAAAAGCTAACTTCAAAATATTGGGAGCCAAACTTGGCCCTCAAATGAAACTTGCCGCCAATGCTATAGCTGCGATGGGACAAGTTGAAATTAACCAATTGGAACAACAGGGTTTTTTTAATTTGAATTTAGATGGCGAGGATTATGCTTTGCAAATCAGCGAAGTAGAAATATTATCAGAAGATGTTCCAGGTTGGCAAGTTGCTTCCAATGGTCGCTTAACAGTGGCATTAGATATCCACATCAGTGCTGACTTGAAACTTGAAGGCTTGGCCAGAGAGCTTGTAAACCGCTTGCAAAATCAGCGTAAAACACAAGGCTTCGATGTAACCGACAGGGTAATTGTCCACATACTACCTAATGACACTTTACAACAAGTGGTAGAAAAACATGGGGCTTATATTTGCAACGAAATTCTAGCAGAAAAGCTATTGTTCAATGAAAAAATACCTGAATCAATAGAAGTTGATCTGGAAGATTTTAAAACAGCAGTGAAGATAGAACTTTTCAAAAATTAGTAACACAAATTTATAATATGGCCAACCACGACAATGAAATGAGACGCTACAGCGATGTAGACTTGAATATTTTCCAAGAGTTAATTAACTCAAAACTGGTAGTAGCCCGCCAAGAACTTTCACGCCTTAGCGACCAACTTAAAAACTCTAATGCCAATGGTACTGATGATACTGCCGGTGGTTATAGCAATATTGATGATGGTAGTAAGACTTTAGAGAAAGAGCAGTTGGGTATTATGGCTCAACGTGCCAAAAAATTTATCGAGAACTTAGAGAACGCCTTGATTCGTATCCAAAATAAAACCTATGGAATTTGCAGGGTTACGGGCAATCTGATTCCCAAAGAAAGATTAATGGCAGTGCCACATGCTACCTTAAGCATTGAAGCCAAAAATAACCAATACAGATAATTTCGGATGAAGAGATTTGCAAGCCCCATTGCGGTAATTGCACTAGTGGTTATTCTAGACCAGTGGTTTAAATATTATATAAAAACAAATTTTGTTTTAGGCGAAGAAGTTAAAATATTGGGCGATTGGTTTCGGCTATATTTTGTAGAGAATGAAGGCATGGCTTTCGGCTTAACCTTTGGCGGCGACAACAACGAAATAGGGAAATATATACTCACTTTTTTACGTATCGTGTTGGTGTTTGGCGGGTTTTGGTATTTATATCGTACCATTACCGCACAAAAACACTGGGGTTTTATAACATGTGTGAGTTTGATTATTGCAGGTGCCATTGGCAATATTATAGATAGTATATTTTATGGGGTTTGCTTTGCCGATATCAACACTTACGACGGCAGCTATTTCCAAGGCCATGTGGTCGACATGCTTTATTTCCCTATGGTGAATGGGCATTTCCCAAGCTGGTTCCCATTTTGGGGAAGTGAAGCTTTCACCTTTTTCAGCCCCATATTTAATATAGCCGATTCCGCAATAAGTTTAGGGGTTATCACTATCATAATATGTCAAAAAGTATTTTTCAAAGAAGAGAAAGTTGTCGAGGATACTATTGAACCAAGCAACGATTCGCCTGAAGTGAGCGTAGAAGAAAACATATAGGAATGTACGATATACGATATATTGCCTTAAATAATAAAAGATAGTGACTCCGTCAGTAGTATTGTGAATCAAATAATCACATCTGTATATCATATATTAATTAGGCGGCAGCAAAACATCGTATGTCGTGCATCGGAAATAATCCTGTGTCAACAAAAATCGTAAATCGTACCTATATAATGACTACCTACGACCCAAAAAACCTTCCCCCTATGCAATTGCAAGCCCTACTGCAAGGAGCTATTGCACCTAGGCCTATATGTTTTGCAAGCACTATAGATGCAGAAGGAAACGCCAATTTAAGTCCGTTTAGTTTCTTTAATATATTTAGCAGTAACCCACCCATTTTAGTTTTTTCTCCGGCTCGCCGAGTTCGTGATAATACCACCAAACATACTTTGGAAAATATTATAGAAGTGACCGAGGTATGCATAAATGTGGTAAACCACGATATGGTATGGCAAACTAGTTTGGCAAGTACCGAGTATGCAAAAGGCGAAGATGAATTTATCAAAGCAGGTTTTACCAAAGAAAAATCAGAACTCATAAAACCTTATCGTGTAAAAGAATCACCGGTGCAAATGGAATGCAAGGTGAACCAGATTTTACCTTTGGGAACCGAAGGCGGTGCGGGCAATCTTATTATATGTGAAGTAATTTTGGTTCATGTAAATGAAACTATATTATATCCCGATACAAGTATAATAGACCCACACAAAATTGATTTGGTATCTCGCATGGGTGGCGACTGGTATTGTAGGGCAAATGGTGATGCTTTGTTCGAGATTGAAAAACCCGTTCGCAACAAAGGAATCGGTGTCGACAAAATTCCAAATGATATCAGAGAAAGTAATATACTTACTGGAAATGACTTGGGCCAACTAGGCAATGTAGAGCACTTACCCAACGAAGACTATATAATAGTTCATGGAAAAATAGCAGAAGGAAAAACGATGATAGAAATTCATACATTGGCCCACCAATTATTACATGAACGAAAAGTAAACGAAGCTTGGGCAGTATTATTATATAGAGAAAAGAAATAAAGATGAAAGTATATAGATTTCACATGTCCATGGTTGGTGTCCCCACCAACCACATACACATATAACATATAACCATTGACAAACACCTTTGCAATACAATTAGAAAACTGCGAAAAAACTTTCGGCCAACAAACCCTGTTCGCTGGTTTAAATTACAGTTTTGAGCAGCCCCAATCCTATGCCCTGCTTGGCCCCAACGGCACAGGCAAATCTACCTTGCTTGGTATATTATACGGCTATATAAGTGCCACCGCAGGTAAAGTATTATGGCAATTAGATAATAAAAATATTGACCGCGAAGAAGTATATAAATATACCTCGTTCACCTCTCCTTATCTGGAATTGCCCGAAGAACTTACCGCTTCCGAAATTTGGGATTTCCACTTTGCCTTAAAACAAACTATTATACCCATTACAAAAAAAGAAGCACTTCAAATTTGCAAACTAGATTCCTCTGCCAATAAGCAAATCAAAAACTTTAGCAGCGGTATGAAAAGCCGCCTCAAATTAGCCTTAGCAGTTTTCTCCAATTCGCATGTATTATTGCTCGACGAGCCCTGCACCAATATGGACAAAGAAGGCATCGCCACCTACCACTATCTACTCGATAATTATTTGCAAAACCGCATGCTTATTATAGCTTCTAATGTGGCAGATGAATATGAGAGATGTGGGAATAAGATAGAAGTGAATACCTGACAGTGAATAGTCCATACAGCAACTAATTCAGTAAATCCCAAAATTGGCGGAAGCGTAATCTGGCGGAAGCAACCTCCACAGACACGGGGGAGGTGTCTGCAGGACGGAGGGAGCGTAATCACGCGTAAGCCCCCATTCGCCAAGGCGAACCTTATCCCATCCGCCCGCGGCGGACCGAATCCCAAATCCTTTAAAAAAACCTTAACATTGCAAAACAACCCAAACAAGTATATTTGCACACGAATTAATTATGATAAAAGTAGGAGTATTCTTTGGAGGCAGCAGCCGCGAACGTGAAGTTTCATTCGCAGGTGGAAGAACCGTGTATGACAACCTAGATAAATCTTTGTTTGAGCCTGTCCCCATTTTTGTTGATAGCTTTAATAATTTTTGCCTACTCGATTGGGAATATGTATACAAAGGCTCGATCAGAGATTTCTACCCACCTGCAAAACAGGTACAAATAGGCAAACACGGTTTTCAGATTTATGCCGATGCATTGCCACTCAATACCAAAGAAGAGCAATACGAATTACTGAAGGAAATAGGCAAACCTATACCTGCCGAAGGCTTAAAAGAACTGATGGACATAGCCTTTTTATGCCTACACGGCAATATGGCCGAAGATGGAACCATACAAGGTCTGCTCGAGTGGCAGGGCATACCCTATACAGGAAGTGGTATCTATCCCTCAGCCGCAGGCATCAACAAAAAAATACAGAAAGAACTACAGCATTTAGCTAAGTCTAATGCCGCAAATGCTTTGTTTGTAGAGCGTGAGCAATGGATCAATGGCGACAGACAATTATACTACACTCAAATAGCCAAAATTATTGGTTTCCCATTTGTGTGCAAACCCGCCACACAGGGTAGTTCCATAGGAGTTTCGGTAGTGGACAAAAAGGGAGGGTTCGAGATGTTTGAAAAAGCAGCAAACAAAGCTTTCTTCATCGAAAACCTTTCACGAGAAGAATGGTTCAATTATTCAGAAGCACAAAAAGAACAATATATACGGAAGTTAATAGACATCAGAGAAGGATTGGGATTACCTGTGCGTATTGATGATAAAGAGTTGCATAGCCCCGAAGAACTGATGCAGTTCCTAAACAGAAAACTAAGGACGGCAGTTCATCTGGAATTGCATGCTATTCAAACCGAGAATACTTTAATTGTAGAACAATTTATTGACGGTAAAGAATTTTCGTGCATTGTAATACAGGATGAGGACGGCAATCCTATGGCCTTGCCCCCAACAGAAATTGTAAAGAAAAAAGAAGTTTTCGATTACCGCTCCAAATACTTGCCAGGCCAAAGCCGTAAGGTTACCCCAATAGATTTGCCCGCTGAAACTATAGAGGAGATTCGTACGCAATGTTGCGAAATGTTTAGTTTATTGCGTTGCCAAGTGTATGCACGTATCGATGGTTTTATAACACCCAAGGGCAAACTATATCTGAACGACCCTAATACCACTAGCGGAATGATGCCCTCATCTTTCTTTTTCCACCAAGCTGCAGAGATAGGGCTTAACCCCTCGCAGTTCTTGACTTATATAATAAGAACATCGCTGCAACAAAGGATATTGAGTTGGGGCCATGTGGGCAATATACCTTCACTTATCAAAAAATTAGATCAAAGAATAGAGCAAAACCAATTACACCAAGCCGAAAAAATAAAAGTGGCTGTGGTAATGGGAGGCTATAGCAGCGAAAGGCATATATCGGTAGAAAGCGGTAGAAATATTTATGAAAAACTATCCAGCAGTACCAAATATCTGCCCGTCCCTTTGTTTCTAACTGGCAACGACAAAAAGCATTCATTATATATACTGCCAGTTAATATGATGCTGAAAGATAATGCTGATGATATCCGAGATAAAATTGGCAACGATAAGGAAAACACTGTACTCAAAAAAATACGCAAAGAGTGCGAACAAATCACACTTAAATATACTGGCAACCAATTATTGAGCAAATGCATAAAGATAAATAATAAAGATTTGCCAGCTATGGTTTCGTTTGTGTTTATTGCTTTGCACGGCCGCCCAGGAGAGGATGGTGCATTGCAACTGGAACTGGACAAATTGGGCTTACCCTATAATGGTTCAGGGGTGGAAAGTTCTCGTGTTACCATCAATAAATTCGAGACCAATAATATATTGCGTGAAAGTGGTTTCCGCATGGCCGATAGTTTCTTGATTGAGAAAAAAGAATGGTTCCAAAACCAAAACGTAACGCTAAAACTAGCGAAAGCCCGCATCGGTTTTCCCTTGATTGCTAAGCCACAAGACGATGGCTGTAGCTCGGCAGTAAAAAAACTCAACAATGAGAATGAGCTCACAGCATTTGTCAATCTCATGTTCAGAGAGCATCCTGAAATAACAGAAGAGCAAGCAAACTCCCTAAAGTTAAAACCCAAAGAAGAGTTCCCACAAAAAGAGGTGGTATTATTGGAAACATTAATCAACAAAGGGAATGCAAAACATTTCCTTGAAATAACAGGAGGGCTTTTAACACATTATGATAAAGACCGCAAATTAAAATATGAAATGTTTGAGCCCAGCGAAGCATTGGCTGGCGAGGCAATTCTTAGTTTGGAAGAAAAGTTTTTGGCTGGCGAAGGGCAAAACATCACCCCACCGCGTTTTGCAAAAAACAAACATGACCAAAAAGCTATTTCCAAAACGGTAAAAGCGGAACTGAAACGAGCTGCCAAATTATTGAAAGTAGAAGGTTATGCTCGAATAGATGCTTTTGTAAAAATACACAACAACAATGAAGTTGAAGTAAATATAATAGAAATCAACTCACTGCCGGGCATGACACCCGCTACGGCCATCTTCCACCAATGTGCCTTAAGTGGTTATAAGCCCTACGATTTTATCGATAAAATTATTGAGTTTGGAATGGAGCGATTGGAAAAGAAAAACCAAAATTTATAGCTGTATTTTAGCCTATCTGGCTTTACATATTCTTGTTTTTTGCACAGTTGTATATAATTTTTTGTTAAAAAGGCAACATAAAGTATTTGTTAATGAAAAATTTCAATACATTTGTGGTTGAAACAAAAAATAAATATATCATCATGAAACCACTTTTTACAAAATTATTTACCATGATCTGCTTGTCTATTACGACAATGACAGCTTGGTCTCAGCTTAATTTCAAACCTGCAAATGCTGGAAATTTTTCTAGTACTTGGAGTGCATTAAGCGGAAGCAGTACGTCAATATCCATGGCTAATATGGACAACGCAAACTCTTCAGCAACATCAATCGGATTTAATTTCGATTACAATGGTACTACGTATACCGATTTTATTGTGAACACCAATGGCTTTATTAAATTGGGTACCTCGGCTCCTTCGTCGAACGCTCTTTTCTACAATTCGGCAAATGCTATCACAGGCAATGGAGCATTAAGTAGTACCAATAACAGTGATGCAGATATACTGGCTGTCTTTAACCATGATTTGGAGCAAGGCAAAGGCACTGCAGATATAAGTTATGAAGTCACTGGTTCGTCGCCCGATAGGGTTTGTACAATACAGTGGTCCAATTTTCGTGACAAAACCACAAATCCTGCGGTACAGTTTGATGATATATCATTTCAAGTTAAACTTTTTGAAACCAGCAATAAAATACAATTTGTCTATGGCGATTTCACCACTTCTGGCAACGCGGTTTCAGCCAAATTTGTAGGTGTTGGAATAAAAGGCTCGAGTAATGCCACAAACGATGTAATTGCAGTTACCAAAGCCTCAGCCACGGTATGGTCGGCTGCTAGCTTCCTTCAAGGGCATTATACAGGCAATGCACATAATGTTCGTAATACAACAAAGCCAGACAAAGGCCGGACTTACGAATTTTATCCTAACCAACAATTTGATATATCTATTACAAATTTATATACCTTAGGCAAAATGCCAATACCATTTGCAGTGCCACAACCTACCGAAGTTAGATTGTTCAATGCAGGTACTGACACCTTTGGCAATTTTATGGTTTACCTTAAGTCTGTAGGAACAAATAACTTTTTAGATTCGCAGTTTGTAAGTACCACCATGCAACCAAATGCTGTACTGTTCCTTACTTTCACAAACTTCGATGCACAATCGCTTGGTATGGATACTGTTATAGCATGGACATCAAACTCTAGTGACATGAATAAAAACAACGATAGTAAACAGTTTAATCAAGAGGTGAACTTGAATTCCTTTAGCTATTCAGAAGCCCAAAAAGGTCCCATTGGAGGAATTGGATTTAATGGAGTTTCCGGAGATTTTGTTGCTAAATTCCATACCGCTAAAACAGCATTTGTAAATCAAATAAAAGTGAACTTTACCGTAACTGGCCAATCGGTAAAAGTTGGTATATGGTCTGTTAACACTAACACTGGTGCACCAGGAAGTGTATTATGGACCTCATCAGCATTTAATACCAATGGCGGCCTATCGGTGGTTTCGGTAAACCCTGCAGTTTCTGTAAATGGCGATTTTTTTGTGGGTGTACTTCAAACAGGCACCGTAAATGTGGGATTTGCTTATCAAGCAGAATCACCAATTAGAGACAGTGTCTTTTATTATACTGCTCCCACAGGCAATACCGCTTGGACAGATTTTAAAGTGGGTAATGGAGCTACAGATTTCCGTTTCATGATAGAGCCACGGGTAATGATAGCTCGCGATATGGGCGTTATAAAACTCACCGCTCCTGTTTTCGACACTTGTATGGGTTCCCAAAAAATGGATATGATATACCAAGTTCAAAATTTGGGAAGTGATACCTTGAATTTAAATGTAGATAGTTTTACCATTTATTCAACTGTGGTTACCCCAAATTTTGATACACTCACCTTCCCTATCAAGACACAATCGGTTGGGGTGCTTTATCCCAATGATACCATGAACATTACGGTGAGTGATACACTTAATATGCTGCAAAATGGAGACTATTATTTTTGGGCAAGCGTAAGATTGCCTGGCGATAGTAATTATATAAATGATACTTTAGACATCATAAAAATGACTTCCACCAATCCTGTGCCCGTTATTGAATTTGTGGGAGGTACTTTAACACTTTGCTTGGGCGATACGGCGATACTGAGTGCGGGTCAAAGTTCAGGCGTAATTTTCCAATGGTATAATGCTGCTAAAGTAATTAATGGAGCAACGGATACTGTTTTTTATGCAACGCTTCCTGGCGATTATTATTGCGAAGTAACAAGTGGTTTGGGATGTAGTCTGTTTTCAGATACCATTACCGTGAAAAGCCATAAAAAAATTATTATTTCGCCCACACAAACTGCTAGCGGTATATGCAGCGGCGACAGTGTGCTGATAATAGATATTTATCGTGCTAATTATGTTTACCAATGGTATTATAATGGCAACCCCATAAGTGGGGCAACCGATACCGCCATATATGCAAAGCAAGCTGGTGATTATTCTTTGGAAGTAACTGATACAAGTACTGGATGTACAGAATCATCGGGCACTTACACGGTTAGTTCTAGTACTTCGCCTACTGCTTCTATGCAAGCCAATGGCACCACAAAATTCTGTATGGGCGATAGTGTGCAGTTAGATGCAACGGGCTCGCAAAATGCCAATTTCTACAAGTGGTTCCTCAACGGTAATTTAATTACTGGTGCTTCCCAATCAACATACTATGCAATGGCTGCTGGCGATTACACCGTTCAAGTAATAAACAACAGTGGTTGTAATGATTTTTCGAATGCCGTAAAAATAAGTGTTGACTCACTGCCCGATGCTACGATTTCTGCAAGTAGTAAAACAACGATATGCGATGGCGACGATATTACGCTATCCATTCCCTCTGTATCTGGCAATACTTATCAATGGTACGAATCAACAAAAGGAATCATTACTGGTAGTACAGGTAATACCTACAACACAATTTTTGAAGGTGATTATTATTGTACCATTATGAACAGCAATGGTTGTAAAAATACCTCAGCCGTAATTTCAGTTATCGTAATACAATCGCCCTATTCATTTGTGAAACAACCTTCCACCTCTTCAACCTGCCCTGGTGATAGTATCTTGTTAAATGCCACAACGCTAACAGGTGCTACTTATCAGTGGCAATATAATGGTAATGACATATCAGGAGCAACAGATTCAATGTTTTATGCCAAACTACAAGGTGATTATAGCGTGAAAGTAGCTAACACAAATGGGTGTACAAGTGTATCGATCAATTCCATTTCATTGTTCTTTACAGGTGGCCCCGATCCAAAAGTTTCGTATAGCGGCAGCAATGATTTCTGCGAAGGTGATAGTTTGATGTTGACGGTTACTTCTAGTAGTCCGCAATCGTTCCAATGGCGTAAAAACGGTGTTGATATTTCGGGCGAAACAGGCCAAATATATATAGCTAAAGCAAGTGGCAAATACTCCTGTTTTGTAGTAAATACCCTGGGTTGCTCAGGTGCATCATCCGATACTACGGTAACGGTGAATCCCAAACCTGTTCCTACAATTACCAGAGCTGGCAATATTCTTTCATCAACCACAGCTACAGGCTGGTCGTACCAATGGTATTTGGGAACAACAGCAATTTCTGGAGCAACCAGCAAAGATTACTCACCTCCTTCTACTGGAGTATATATGGTAACTGTAACCGATGCCAATGGGTGTGTGGGAAGTTCATCGGCATTTTCTTATATTGGCATTGCATTCCCTGCCATGATGGGTTCTGCTAACATTTGGCCCAACCCCTCTACTGGAGAATTTAATTTGGTACTTAACCTCAACAATAACCAACGCGTTAGTTTGAAGGTGGTGGACATGCTTGGTAAAACAGTGCTTGATATGGGTGTTAACAATCTGCAAAAAGGTATTAACAATATCAATATCAACTTAAATGAAGCACCCAAAGGTGTTTACTTCTTGCAGTTCAATACCAATGATAATAAAACCATATTCAAATTAATTAAAGAATAATTTAAAAATAGTCTGATACTAAAAAAGGGGGCAAGAAATTGTCCTCTTTTTTTTATTCATTTTTTATCCCCTTACATCTTTCAATAGACCTCTTTCATAATTCAAATAAGAAAAGCCAAATTATAACGGACACTTTATTTTATTGTATTATCGCTCGCCGCGAACTCCGATAACTATCGGGGCTTCCTTTTTACACAAAAAGGAAGCAAAAGTGTTTTTATTTACCAAGGTGATTTTTGCTTGAGAG
>JAWXAU010000009.1 GCA_034439655.1 Bacteroidota bacterium
AGCAGCCCGCACAGTTATATATTATACAAAGTATCGAGCGGACTGAATGGTTTGCGTCTCCCGTTCTGAGCCACATGAAGGTAAATTAAAGTAGTATCTTGGTTTCCATTTCATTTGGGATGGAATCAAAATCTTCTACTTCAACCGCAGCCCATTTTTCAAATTCTGTATTTGGATTGAAATTATTAAAGTATAATGAGTCATATACCTCAATGGAATATAAATTTGAGGCAATATTATTTGGGATTTCTCTTCGTCTTTGCATAAAATTCCGCCAAAGTTCAGCAGTCTTATTATTAGATAAAGACATAACAATTCGTTTGCCAATGAATTTTTTTTCGGGCAGTGTTTCGAAGCAGGGGTGCATATAGTATAAAGTATATAGTCTGCTTCAGTCGAGGTGCTTCCACTTGACTTTAGTGTCATAGTGCTGTCAGGTGTTCCGAAGCGTTGGAACCGCAAATTACTTTTTCAAAGCCTTAGCTTTAGCTTCCATTTCTTTTGCCTTTTCAGGCATTTTTAATTGCTCGTATAGATGCTGTAATGCTTCCACAATCTGTCGGTCGCTATCTTTAAGTTCATAAGCTTTTTCTAAATGTGGACGGGCTTTATCGAGCAGTTCTTTTTTGGTATTTTCTAACTGGGCAAGCTTTGTTTTGTAATCTGGTTTCTTATCGTCTAGTTTGCCAATTTTACTTATGATAGGAATAACTTGGTTAAAATAAAATGCTCCCAAATTGTATTGAGAAAAAGTATCATTCTCGTTTAATTCAATCGCTTTCTTATAGTCGGGCTCAATGAGTTTGTTCATACTATCAATACTTGAAGCTGGCACTTTTTTGGCTGCCATATCATTGCGTATGTCTTCATATATCAATCCTCTGTAGTAATAGTATTTTCCATTGTCGGGACTCTTTTCTATTTTCTTGCTTACCTTACTAATAAATAAATTATTGTTTCCACTGTTCAAATATAATTGAATCTCAATTTCGCTAAAAATTGGGTCTTCGGTAAATATGCGTTCAGCTTTTTCCAATACAATCAAAGCATTTGCAGTATCTTTATCATTTATATATAAATTATAGAGTGAAGTAAATACATTCCTTTCGTTATATCCACTATCAATTAATATATTGAACAATTCTTTACTTCTACTATTGTTGCCAAGCCTAATGTTAATATAAGCGGTAAGTTCCCAAAGTTTTTTCCTGCTTAGATTATTCGTTTTTAATTCACCCCTACTATCATATTTATATACTTGCAATATATTATCATATATTTTCAAAGTTCCCAAATAGTCACCTTTGTTTAGTTTGCCTAGAGCGTAATTAAATGCCCTAAAAGTGGTATAAGTAAGCAAGCAACTAGTATTGTCCTCATACACGTCCAAAATATCCTTGCTGAACTCTTCTTTTTTATCAATACTTAAGCATTTTAAAAAAGATTCGAGGGCTTTTTCGGCTGCATTAGAATCCAAATTCTTAATTTTGTCTTCGGCTTCTATCTTGTTATATATTAAACCACGGTAATACCAAGTTTTGGGTTTAACACTGGTTTCTTCATTAGCAGCAGCTTTATCAATATATGTTTTAGCATCCTTCATGCTCAACTCATCACCATTGCGGTAATAAGTAATAGCTGATTCGAGATTTACCTTTTGCGAAAATGCTGAGGTAAGCAAAGTGGCAACTATAGCCAAAGTAAAAATAATACGTTTCATTATACTATGATATTGTGGTTTTTAATTAATAACGCCTATTCGTCAATTTGGTTGCTTGGGTCTTCGGGTTTATCATCTTCTGATTCGTCTTCACCTTCTTCCTCAGTCAAATCTAAATCATCTGCATCCACCTCATCGTCCCGATCGCTATCTGGATCATCGTCGTTGCCAATTTCTGTGCCATCAATTTCTAGTACTTCTGCTTCAGCACCTTCTAATACTGCTATTGCTTCTTCTTCCTCATCTTTGTTCACCAGAGCAACACTTGCAATTGAATCTTTTTCATTGATTTTAACCAATTTTACACCTTGCGTTACACGACCTACTACTCTTAGCGAATCAACAGATAAACGAATCGTTAATCCACCACGGTTAATAATCATTAAATCTACCGTATCATCTACATCTAATATAGCAACCAATTTACCAGTTTTCTCGGTAATGTTCATGGCTTTCACACCTTTACCACCACGCCCAGTAACACGGTATTCGTCTATCTCCGAACGTTTGCCATAACCTTTTTCGGTTACCACCATAATGTTTTTAAGGGTCTCATTTTCCATGGCAATCATACCGATTACTTCATCACCTTCTGCTAAACGAATTCCTTTAACACCTGTTGCGTTTCTGCCCATTGGTCTCACTAATTTTTCATTGAAACGGATAGCTTTACCATTATTGGTAGCTAAAATAATTTCGCAAGTTCCGTTGGTTAAACGTGCATCTAACAGTTCATCGCCTTCACGAATATTAATAGCATTGATACCATTAACGCGAGGACGAGAGTATAATTCCAAATTGGTTTTTTTGATTATTCCTGATTTGGTACATAATACAATGTTATTGTTTTCTAAATATTCTTTGTCATCCAAATTGATAACATTAATTACAGTACGAATTTTATCATCGGCAGGCATGTTCACCATGTTTTGTATAGCACGCCCTTTAGTGGTTTTTGCACCTTCAGGAATTTCATATACTTTTAACCAATAACAACGACCATGGTCGGTAAAGAATAATAAATAATTATGGTTTGTTGCAATAAACAAGTGCTCTACAAAATCCTCGTCTCTATGCGATACACCGCGTTGTCCACGTCCACCACGGTTCTGTGCACGATAGTCGGCAGTAGGCGTACGTTTGATATAACCCATGCGGCTAATGGTAATTACCATTTCGTCGTCGGCTATCATATCTTCCATGCGGAATTCGCCAGCAGCATATATAATTTCAGTACGGCGTTCATCGCCATACTTTTCCTTCATTTCTGTAAGTTCGTCTTTAATAATTTGCATGCGAATTCCTTCGTCACCAAGTATAGCTTGCAAACGTGTAATGAGTTCCATAATTTGAGCATACTCGTCCTTAATTTTATCACGCTCAAGTCCGGTAAGTGTACGCAAACGCATATCGAGAATCGCTTTGCTTTGTAAATCACTTAAGCCAAAATTGCTCATCAATTCTGCTTTCGCATCATCAGGTGTAGCAGATTCGCGGATGATTTTAATTACCTGATCTAAGTGATCAATAGCAATTAATAATCCTTCTAATATATGGGCACGTCTTTGAGCTTCTTCTAATTCGTATTGTGTACGACGCACAACAACTTCATGACGGTGATCGACAAAATGCACCATCATATCTTTCAAATTCAAAGCTACAGGACGGCCTTTTACCAAAGCTATATTGTTTACTGAGAAGGAAGTTTGTAGTTGTGTATATTTATATAATTTATTTAATACAATATTTGGAACTGCATCACGTTTTAAATCAAAAACAACACGGTAACCATCACGGTCACTTTCGTCACGAATATCGGAAATGCCATCGATTACTTTTTCTTCTATTAATGAGACAGTTTTCTTGATCAGTTCTGCTTTATTTACTTGATAAGGAATTTCTGTAACGATAATTTGATTTCTGCCAGCAGCAGTAGTTTCAAATGAAGAGGTTGCACGCATCATAACACGGCCACGGCCAGTATGGAATGCCTCTTTCACGCCTTCGTATCCATATATACTTCCACCTGTTGGAAAGTCTGGAGCTTTCACATGCTGCATCAATTCATCAATAGTAATATCACGCTTATCAATATAAGCCATAATACCATCTATCACCTCGCTCAGATTGTGCGGAGGCATATTGGTAGCCATACCTACTGCAATTCCAGATGAACCATTAATTAATAGATTCGGGATTTTTGCAGGAAATACTGTCGGCTCTTCCAAAGTATCATCGAAGTTGGGGCGAAAATCAACGGTGTTTTTATCAATGTCTACCATTAACTCTTCAGCCATTTTACGCAAACGTGCTTCGGTATAACGCATGGCAGCCGGTGGGTCACCATCTATACTACCATAGTTTCCTTGGCCGTCCACTAACATATAACGAAGGTTCCACTCTTGTGCCATACGCACCATTGCATCATATACACTTTGGTCGCCATGCGGATGGAATTTGCCCAATACCTCACCCACTATCCTTGCTGATTTTTTATGTGGGCGATTGCTTGCCAATCCCAAACCTGTCATCCCAAACAAAACCCTGCGATGCACGGGCTTCAAGCCATCGCGTACATCAGGTAAAGCTCTAGATACAATAACCGACATCGAATAATCGATATAGGCTGTCTTCATTTCGTCCTCAATGTTAATGGGCACAATCCTTTCGTCTGCCATGTTTTTTTATTTTTTAAATGTTTGTAAGTGAATGTTTTATTTTAGCTATGATTAGTTTCAAATTTTGTCGCAATTTAGCTACAAACCGCTCATGTTTTTGGGTGAAGTTTTCAACAATATTTGTGGTAAAACTATCAGTAATTTTATTGGTATTTTTATAATAAATTTCGCCCATTAAATTTAAACTTCCATTATTTATTTCTATTAATTTATGAATCAAAAACTGAGTATGTCCGAGCTGGGACGCATGGAAACAGAGGCTTACAAGCAATCGGATAAAATGCCCATTGTTATAATATTAGACAATGTGCGAAGTTTGCACAATGTGGGTTCGGTATTCCGCACCTGCGATGCATTTAGGGTGGAGGCTTTGTATCTGTGCGGAATTACGGGAACACCGCCTCATAAAGAACTGCACAAAACTGCTTTGGGTGCCACCGAAACAGTGAACTGGAAATATTATGATGATACAATTGCGGCAGTTACTGAGTTAAAGCAAGCGGGATATCATATATATTGTATCGAACAAACAGTTAAATCTACTATGTTGCATCAAACAGCCCTTGACGGTAAAATTGCTTTTGTTTTTGGAAACGAAGTAGAAGGCGTAAATGATGATATCATACAAATCGCGGACTCAAGCATTGAAATTCCACAATTTGGAACCAAGCACTCTTTCAATGTAGCCGTTACAGTGGGAATGATCTTGTGGGAAACATTTAGGCAAAAAGGTTAGTATACAATTGTACTTTTATCCAAGTTATTAAGCAATTCATTTTGCCGATACAAATATTTTACCCATATTTGAGGCAACTAATTAACTCTTTTTTTCGTCTTACATAAAGTTGGCACGCATATTTTTCATCAATCTTGTCTTATTCCTTTCGCTAACCAATATTAGCTTAGGTCAAGCCTTGTTTAGCGAGAACAAGGGACAATGGGCTGGCGACTTCTCTTATCGTTGCAAACTACCAAACGGATATTTATATGTGAGAGCAGGCCAACTCGATTTTATACAGTTCGATTATTCGGTTGTGCAACATGCGGGCAAGCATAAAACCATTCAAGATAGAAGCAATATAAGCACCGTAAGTCCCGAAGATCCATCGTATTTATATACTTTAAAAGGACATCATTATATCCTCAAGTTCGAAGGTGCTAATAAATCAGCCGCTATTACTCCTTCGCAAGCTGAAAATTATTACGAAAATTATATACAAGGTAATGACCCTAGCAAATGGGTAAGTAGCGTAAAAGTATATAAGAAACTTACCATAGTAAATATATATAAAGGCATTGATTTGGAAATTCTTTCGCAAGAAGGTAAATACTTAAAGTATAATTTTATTGTGCAAGCAGGAGCTGATATGTCGCAAATTAATATGTTGTATGAGGGCTTGGAAAAATTGTCGTTGAATAATGGACAATTAATATTAAAAACTTCTGTGGGTTCCAATACCGATGATAGACCAATTGCTTGGTATAACGATGGGAAAATGGAAACCGTTGGGGTAAAATATATATTAAAAAACAACTGCGTAACTTTTGCCACAAACTATAATATAGGTCGTTCATTATTAATAGATCCCAAACTTATTTTCTCGTCCTATTCTGGCTCAACTGCCGATAATTGGGGGCTTACAGCTACTTATGATACTCTGGGTCACGGATATGCAGGTAGTACAATCTATGAATATTTGCCGGGTGTATTTCCTACCACCACTGGAGCGTTTCAAACCATTTTTCAAGGTGGTTCTGCCTCGGGTGCAGAGCTTTCGCGTGATATCGGAATTATTAAATACAAACCTGATGGTACGGGAATAGAATATGCTACCTATGTGGGTGGCAACCACAATGAACAACCACATAGTATGGTGGTAAACCATGCTGGTGAATTATGTGTACTGGCTTCCACATGGAGTAAAAATTTTCCCATATTTGGCGATACAGTTGCACAAAGAACCTTGGCTGGCGAAAGTGATATAGTTGTGTTCCGTATGGGTAGCGACGGTAAAGCAATGTTGTCGAGCACCTTTATAGGAGGTTCCAAACGCGATGGGCAAAATGGCACTTTGAGCAATATTAGTACTGGGTTGAACAACGACAGTAAGGTGGCTTGGAATTATGGTGATATATATAGAGGTGAAATAGTGAACGATGATAATGATTTTCTATATATAGCCGGAAGTACCCAAAGTAGTGAATTTGATGGTTTCCCAGTAACAAATGCTTATCAGACAAATAATGGTGGAGGTAAGCAAGATGGTTGCGTATTTAAGCTTGCACCCGATTTGAAACGTATTGTATGGGGCACTTTTGTGGGGGGAAATGATTGGGATGTGTGCAATGGATTGCATGTGGCACCCGATCAAAGTATATTTGTAGGCGGTGGCACCACCAGTCAAACTTGGCGTCATGCATTTAATGGAATAGGGACAAAATATTTCGGTGGGGTAGAAGATGGTTTTTTGATTCATTTAGGTAATGATGGCAAACTACTCAATGCTTCATTTGTGGGTAGCCCTGGTTACGACCAAGTATTTTTGGTGCAAACAGATAGAGATGGGAATCCCTATATATATGGGCAAACGAATGGTCAATATCCTGTTACGCCACCTATATACACCAACCCAGGAAGCGGCATGTTTATTACCAAAATGTCGCCCGACTTAACTCAAATTCTTCGCTCCACATTATTTGGGTCAGGGCGTGTGCCACCCGATATTTCGCCTTCGGCTTTTTTGGTCGATAAATGCGAGCGGGTATTTGTATCGGGATGGGGAGGTGCTACCAACGGTGTCGATGAAGGAGCACATGGAGGTTCTACTTTAAAAATGCCAATTACTGCGAATGCTTATGATACAAAAACCGATGGGTCCGATTTTTATTTGGCAGTTTTCAACCGTAATTTAGATACTATTATATATGGTACTTTTTTCGGGGGGCATACGCAAAATTCAAATGGAACTCCATTGGCCGAGCATGTGGATGGAGGCACTAGCAGGTTCGATTTTGAAGGCAGGGTATACCAATCAGTATGTGCGGGTTGTGGTGGCTCTAGCGATTTTCCAACCACTGCAGGTGCATTTTCTAGAAAAAATAATAGCACAAACTGTAATAATGCTTTGTTCAAAATAGATTTCGAAAACTTGAATAATAAGCCTTCTGCCGATAGCAATGTTTATGAAATATATGCTTCCGATACTTTAGATTTTATTTTTACTTCTGTTGACAACGACCGATATGATTCGATATTTGTAAATCCTTATAGCACGATACTGGTGCCAGGTACTGGTGCCACAATGCCTGCTGATAGCGGTATACAAAAAGCCTCTAGTCGTTTTAAATGGTATACTGGTTGCCAAAATATTACAACCGACACTATAATAGTAACAGTAATAGCACACGATAATAATATATGTCCCAAACCCGATTCAGGTATTGCTGTTTTTAAAATATTTGTGAAACCTCCACCACCTGTAAAACCTCCCAATGTAGTTTGTGTGTCAAATATTGATGCCAATGCTTCAAAAATATCGTGGGATGGGTTGGATACTGGTAGATATTGGCAATATTATATATTATACCGCCGCGACCCAGCAGGGGTGGAAACAGTTTTAATTAAAGTATATCCTGGTGATAAAAATGAATATATAGATGCCAACAGCCCGAACCACCAAGTAGTGAATTATTGTTATTATATGCAAGGTGTGAATATTTGCGATATGCTTGGCGATACTAGCTATAAAGCCTGTTCGGCAGAGGCGTTCAAAAATCCGATACAAGCCCCCGATTTAATAAGGGCTACGGTGGTAAACAATTCAAAAGTTAGGATAGAATGGACCAAATATTCCAAACCCGATTTTGACAATTACCTTATATTTAAACACAGTCCATCAAAAGCACCGTCACTGCAAATATATAAAGCTATCAAAGACCCAAATCAAACTTGGTTCGAGGATTCAATGGTGCAAGTAGGCGATAGCAGTTATTGTTATAGCTTAAGAGTAACCGATAAATGTGGACATATTAGCAGTTATAGTAATAAAGGATGTAATATAGTTTTAACGGGACAAAGTTTGCCCTATATGCACAACCTTCAGTGGGCCAATTATTTTGACTGGCCTAAATCAGGTGTTGATTATTTTGATTTATATAGAAGTGATAGTAATCCAAACATGGGACAACTTGAATATTTCAATAAAACAAGCTTTAGCCATACCGACAGTACCATGCACTTGGACTGGGGCAGGTATTGTTACCGCGTCGACGCACATGAGGCAGCAGGCGGAAATAATGCCATCAGCCAATCCAATATAGTTTGCTTACAGCAATTGCCATTGCTATGGGTACCCAATACTTTTACACCTAACGATGATGGACGCAATGATGTTTGGGGTTTCTTGCCTGTATTTGTTAAAGAGTTTCACATGCGGGTATATAACCGCTGGGGTGAATTGGTATTTCAAACCGATGACCGCCATAACCAATGGGACGGTAAATTTAAAGGAAAACTAGCCAGTAACGACATGTATATATGGTATGTTTCCTACCGCGGTTGGGATGTGAAAGAGCATAATGAACAGGGTGTGGTTTATACTTTGTATTAGTAAACCGTAGGGGATAATTCATATATGAAGGCTCCGATTTTACAAAACATTTGCTTCAAGAGTATTAATAAAATATAAACATTCCACATGCTCTAATTGGTTAATTTTGCAGCCAATTAATGGGTATCATATCAAACATAGTTAGTGGTATAACAAGAAGGGTAAATACAGGACCCACCGACCAAGAAGAGCATGAGATGGGCTTCTTGGATCACATTGACGATTTGCGTAAACATATTGTGCGGGCAATCATTGCCGTGATAATTGGAGCTATTTTTTGTTTTGTGGAATTGGATATCATCATGGACGTCATTATTTTGGGGCCTATCAATGTGGGTTTTTGGACCTACCGCCAAATTTGTGACCTTTCGTATTTGTTATACAATAACGATACTTTGTGCATCAAAGAATTTAAACTGAACATGCAAAATCTATCACCAGGTGGGCAGTTCAGCAACAGTCTTTTTATCGCATTGATAGGTGGCTTTATAATAGCTTTCCCTTATATCATACGACAATTGTGGCTGTTTATTAAGCCTGCTCTCAAAGAGAAAGAGCAAAAAAATGCACGCAGTTTTACTTTCTTTATATCTTTGTTATTCCTGATGGGAATAGTGTTTGGATATTTTATTCTTACACCCATGTCGCTCTCTTTTTTGGCCAATTATGAATTGAGCAGTAAAATAGAAAATAACTGGACTTTAGATGAATACTTATCCTTTGTAACCATGATGGTACTGGCTTGTGGTTTGATTTTCGAATTGCCCGTAGTGATTTATTTCCTTACCAAAATAGGTTTGCTAGGTTCAAAGTTTATGCAAAAAAATCGACGTTATGCCATCGTTATCATATTAATTATTTCAGCTATCCTAACCCCAAGCCCCGATATGACTAGTCAATTATTGATGGCCACACCCTTATATTTGTTGTTTGAGTTTAGTATATATGTGAGTAGGAGGGTAGAGAAGGGGAATGGAAGTGGGAAGTAGGAAGTATGAAGTGGGTTCGCCGCGGCGAAGGAAGTGGGAAGTAGGAAGTATGAAGTATGAAGTATGAAGTGGGTTCGCCGCGGCGAAGGAAGTAGGAAGTAGGGAGTATGAAGTAGGAAGTTGGTTCGCCGCGGCGAAGGAAGTTGGGCGGAACTTTCTAAAAGTTAAAAATATAAAATAGTAGCTCGATAGCCCCGCCGCGGCGGGGGGAATAAAATATAAAATATTCAGATGCAGGTAATAATCCCGGTTGCAGGCATAGGCAGTAGGCTTAGACCGCACACACACACACAACCCAAGTCGCTGATACCAGTGGCGGGGAAGCCCATTTTAGCTCATATCATTCAACCACTCATCGATGCGGGGTTCAACGATTTTATATTTATTATCGGCTACTTGGGCGATAAGATAGAAGAATATATCACCCAAAATTTTCCAAATATCAATACACATTTTATTATACAAACCACCGGAAAAGGAATTGGTCACGCCATTTGGTTGGCAAAAGATTATATAAATAACGAAAAAGAATTGATGATTGTGTTGGGCGATACGATTTTCGATACCAACTTAAATAACTTTATTAATAGCCCATTCTCTTTGCTGGGTGTGAAAAAAGTGAGCGATCCTCGATCATTTGGTGTGGCCGAACTTGATGGACAAGGATTTATTTCGAAACTGGTTGAAAAACCCAATATACCCAAATCAAATCTGGCATTGGTGGGTCTTTATAAAATAAAAGAAACCGACCAACTGATAGAAGCTTTAGAATATAATATAGAGAACAAAATAAAAACCCAAAACGAGTATCACCTCACCGACGCACTCATGCGTATGGTTGATGCAGGTGTGCAGTTCCGAACACAGGAAATAGACAATTGGTTCGATTGTGGCAAGAAAGATATGCTTTTGGAAACCAATTCTACTTTGCTCAAAAGGCAAAAACCCATGGAAGTAAAGACATACGAAAACACTATTATAATACCGCCCGTATATATAGATCCTACTGCACAGATAAGTAATAGTATTATAGGTCCTTTTGTATCTATTGGCGATAGTGCCGTAATCAAATATTCTATATTGAAAGATAGTATTATAGGCCCACATTCCTATTTAGAAAATGCAATTCTCCACCATTCACTTATTGGTAACGATGCATCATTCCAAGGCGTGCAGCAGAGCCTAAACATCGGCGACAGTACAGAAATTAATTTTGGAAATGAGATATAATAATAGTAGACAATGGTCAGTAATCAGTAATCAGTGCCATTCGGCGGCTATAAGAACAGTTTGCTTTACAAATTGGATGTCACTGACTATTAACCACTAACCACTAACTACTTACAACTAAAACTATGATAAAAAACAAATATATAGACCTTATAGAGCAAACATTCTATTTTCCCCGTCACGACTATGATGTGAGGCATGGTAATTTATTCTTTCACGATCTTAATTTGATGCAGATTATAGAAGAATATGGAACACCGCTTAAGCTTACCTATTTGCCCAAAATTGGTTCGCAGATTAAGGTATCCAAAGACTTATTTGCCAAAGCTATTGACAAACATAAATACAAAGGGAAATATCATTATTGTTATTGCACCAAGAGCTCTCATTTTAAATTCATTATTGAAGAGTGTCTCAAAAATGATGTAGATTTGGAAACATCATCGGCTTTCGATTTAAATATTATAAAGTCTTTGCATCAAGAAGGTGTTTTCCCATCGCACAAAAAAATTATATGCAATGGCTACAAAACCGATGCATATATAAAAGGAATGGTGGAATTGGTGCAGCTAGGTTTCGAAAATTTGGTTTGTGTATTGGACAATCCCGATGAAATAGATTTGCTGGACGCACTTTGCCCCATAGAAATGAAAATAGGCATAAGAGTAGCCACGGAAGAGGAGCCCAATTTTTCAGTATATACTTCTCGGTTGGGTATGAGCAGCAAAAAGATATTGCGTTTATATAATCAAAAGATAAAAGACAATCCAAAATTTACCTTAAAGATGATGCACTTTTTTGTGAATTCAGGAATTAAAGATACTACATTTTATTGGAGTGAGCTCACACGTTTGGTTAATGTGTACTGCGATTTGCGACAAGAGTGC
The DNA here is from genome assembly GCA_034439655.1 of Bacteroidota bacterium. NCBI lineage: Bacteria > Pseudomonadati > Bacteroidota > Bacteroidota bacterium. The sequence continues at coordinate 12,115 of JAWXAU010000009.1, forward strand.
GATACCCTCGATTGGTTTGATATAGGTGGTGGCATGCCCATATATAATAGTTTAGGTGCTGAGCATAATTATGAATATATGATAGATCAGATTTTAATGATTATTCAATATATATGCGACGAAAAAGATGTACCAGAACCTGATATTTTTACAGAGTTTGGTTCATTTACAGTGGGGGAGAGCGGTGCAACATTATATAAGATAGTAGGACAGAAACAACAAAACGATAAGGAACTTTGGTATATGATAGACAGTAGTTTTATTACTACACTTCCCGATACGTGGGGCATAGGACAGAAATTTATACTATTGGCCATCAATCATTGGCAGCGTGAGTTTCAACGTATCAATTTAGGCGGATTAACTTGCGATGGTCAAGATTTTTATAACAGTGACAGTCATACCAACCAAGTGTTTATGCCCAAGCTCCACCACGATGAAGAATTATATATGGGATTTTTTCATACAGGTGCTTATCAAGAAGCATTGGGTGGATATGGCGGAATTCAACATTGTTTGATACCGGCCCCCAAACATATTATTATAGATAAAAATGAAAATGGTGAACATACTTTCAAACTGTTCAATAAGGAACAAACGGCAGAGAGTATGTTGAAGATATTGGGATACTAAAGTTAATGGTTAATGTATAATTATAAATGATTTCCGCCGCGGCGGATTGCTGACTCCGAATGGCATTAACCATTAACCCGGCAGCAGCGGGAACCATTAACAATTATTTCACAGCCCAGCGTTTCAACAAAGGACTGTTGGCATACTCCACATTTATCCGCACATAGGCTTTCTTATGATAATGTTTTACCCATTCGTCGAGTGCTGTTTGGCGTTTACGTTCCATAGTAGCAGCTTGTATTTTTTGGTAATCGGTAACAGGGTTGGTTACATGCGGAGGTATATAGCTTTTTAAATAGATCAAACGGTATGCTTTAGTATAATCGGGCATCACAAAATCCATTACATCCGATATTTGCCCGGGTTTCATTTTCTCTATAATAAAGTTCAATTCTTTGTCAAGTTCTTCCACACTTATGCGTGCTTGCCCAGTAGAGGGGTCGGTAATGAAACCGCCATTGGTGCGGCTTTCTTCATCGTCGGAATATTTTTTTACCAATTCTTCAAAGGTGGCGGTTTTATCAATTACCAATTGTCTTACCGAATCGCAAAAATGTTTGGCAGTTCTCACATCCTCATTCACAGTTTGTGGTTTTATCAATATATGTCTGGCCCTCACACGTTCTCCTTTTCTATCGACCAGTTTAATTATATGATATCCAAATGGTGTTTCTATAATACGCGATACCTCGTCTGGCTTAAGTTTGAAAGCGGTGGCTTCAAACTCAGGCATCATTTCGTTACGTCCAAAATAATTCAAGTCGCCCCCATTGCGGGCCGAACCAGGATCTTGTGAGTATAAACTTGCCATAAGTGAAAAGTCTTTTCCGTTCATTATTTGTTCTCTAATCTCTAACAAAGTTTGATAAGCAAATGCTTTTTCATCAGGAGTTACATGGGGTTTTCTTACAAAAATAGAAACCTCTACTTCTGCACTATTATAAGGCAAACTATCTTTTGGAATTTGTTTGAAGAAATTTTGTACATCACTGGGGCCAACTTTTACATCCCGCAAAATCCCTTGTCTGATTTCTTGAATACGTAATTGCATTTTTATTTTATCACGGTTTTCACTTTTAAGTTCTCCCACTGATTTGCCTAGAACACTTTCCATTTTATCCATGCCTCCATATTCCTGCGACAGTGTTCTAAGTTTGCGTTCCATCTCACCCTCAACCCGCTCGTCCGATACAACTACGCTATCTATTTCAGCTTTATATAACATCAGTTTGTCCACCAATAATTGATCGAGTATAATACATTTTGCCGAGTCGGGACTAATGCCTTCAAAATTTCGTTTAAGTTGCAAATAAGATATTTCCACATCCGAACGAAGTATATAGTTATTGCCAACTACGGCCACTATTTCATCAACAAGAATAGGTTTGGGTTGAGCAATGGTAGGGCTTACAATTACTGATAGTATAAATAATGTTAAGAATATTCTCATGGAGTTTTATATATTTCTGTTATCCCTTCTTTTTCGGCGTTACGTAATAATTCGATTTCTTTTTTCTTAACGGCGTCAATCTTCTTTTTGTTACCAATAATGTTTCTGATATTGTCAAGCTCAAGCTCCAATGGTGATACACCACTGCGTATGCGACTATCTTTTATATCAACGAAATACAGGAACAAGGCATCTTCCAAAATGGTTTTGCGGTTATTGGTAAGAAACTGTTCTTCGTTATATGCTTTTAAAGGAATCTCTTTGGCTATATCATCAAATTTGAGCCACACCGTATCATTTACAAAACTGAACTCTGCAAGCACTTTGCTATAGTCCATCAACTTGGCTGTTTGGTTAACATCGTCGGTCAAAAACCATTGACGTGCTTTATCAATACCTGTTATTCCTTTTTTGAATTTGAAATAATTAAGTCGAATTAAATTTGTCTTTAATTCAAACTCTTTGCGATTTTTCATATAATACTCTCTGATCTCTGCAGTGGTTACTGAGGTATCTGCATGTTTCTGCACAATTTTTTGCCGCAGCGATTCTATCATCAACGAGTTTTTATAATCGGCTATTTGGATATCTTTATTCTTTTCTTCATCGGTAAGGGTATTATCTGCTTCCAATAATAATACTTGCTTTTCAACCCAGTTCCGTATATAGTTTTTTGCAAACCGTTCACTATCGGTTGCATTGGCATTGGGCCTTATCAGGCCGTTCAAGTCAGCACTATACAAATAATTATCACCCACTCTTGCCAGTTTTCTACCCTTCCCGTTTTCGCAACTATATATAATCATGATTGTGAAGCAAAGCAAGCAACACGAAGCACAACCAAACTTTGCTGTGGTATACATTATTTAGTAAACAAAGCCGCCTTCACAGTTTGATCTATTACTACAGGATATTTTTCACGCAATTCTTTAATCCATTGTTTATCCAAATACGTTTGATAATCGGCGGTGATAATACCTTTGGCTTCTTGCAATTTTTTAGGACCAGCAGGTATTATAGCTTTTACCCAAACTATGGTTACATGCCCATCGGCAAAGTTGAAACTTCTAACACCTTTTTGCCAACCCAATGAATCCAATAAAGCATTTTCACCCTTTTCAAATTTGCCCTCTTTTACACTCATGGCGAGTGCGTTTTTTTCGTTCAATTCTTTTTGAATCTCGTCGGCAGTCTTTCCGCCTTCAATCATTGTGGTTACAATTTTAGCAGTTGCTGCATTGTCGCAATCTATCAAGGCAGCTTCAGCACGGTCTTTCCATTGGTAGTTCATTTTATTTTGCTCGTAAAAATCTTTTAATCCCAAGGTGTCTATCGTTGCTTTGCTCCATACTTTTTTGTCGTTCAATTCAAAAAGCAAAATACCATCATGATATTCTTTGAAGAGGTTTTTGAAGGTATCATTTTTAGCTTCAAGGTGGTCTTCTTCATAACCCAATACACTTTGTTTTACAAACTCAGCATAGTAGCTATTTACTACAGGTTCGATTCCTGCATTGCCACTGCGGGGAGTTTGGTAATCTAATATATAATTGGCAAAATGTAAACCGGTAAAATTTTTATCACCTAACTTGAACAAAGTTTTTTTCATCACTTTGCTTTTTTCATTGCCTTTCCATTTACCTGTTAGTATGCTTGAATCGACCGCGGTATAATACTTTTTCAAAGTGGCAGGTTTCTCTTTGAAACCGTTTTCTTTTTTGATACGCTCAATCACGCTTTCTTTGTTCATTTCGGAACGCATGTCTTTATTAACACGCACTCTTAGTTCTTCTTTTTTGTTTTCATAATCCTGTATAGGTTTTACTTCTATAAGTTTGAGTATGTGCCAACCATAATTTGTTTTAATAGGCATGCTCACTTCACCTTCTTTTTTGATGCCGTATGCAGCTTCTTTAAAATCGTTGGGCCACCGTGTGTCCAAACTTTGTATAACATTGAGCACACCTCCTTTGGTAGCTGTTCCTTCGTCCTGCGAAAATTTGGTACACAATTCTTCAAATGAACTTCCTTGAGAAATTCTATTGTACAAACTGTCAATTTTATTTTTTACTTGTTGGTTGGCTACCAGATCGGCACTCGTTTTTAGCATGATATGGGCAACCTTCAAATCGGGGCGGGCAGCACGCTTATCGCTTACTTTAACAATATGATAACCAAAACGGGTGCGGAATGGCAAACTCACATCGCCAATAGCTGAATTGTATGCCATCGACTCAAATGAATAAATCAAGTTGAAAGCGGTGAAATAGTCTAAGTCGCCATGGTTGTATTTGGCCGATGGGTCTTCGCTGCTGCGGGTAGCCACACTGTCAAAGTTTTCCCCACCTATCAATATCTCGTTACGAATTTTCATAATTTTTTCATAAGCAACGAGTGTGTCCTTGGGCAAAGCATACTCATCGAGGAAAACCAAAATATGCGAAGCTCGCACTTCAATGCGTGTGCGGTCGTATGCTTCCCTAATTAGTTTCTCAGTTACATTTTTGTCGCTAAGGTAGGGTTGAGCCAATTGTTTGCGATAACCAGCAAGTTCTTTGCGGTAGTTCTCGGCAGTATCCATGCCAAGCATCATGGCTTCTTTTACTTTTAGTTTGAAGTTGATATACAAATCTAAGTATTCGTCAATGCTTTTACTGTCAGGCAATTGACCTTTGGGGTTGTTTTTCATGTACACCCTTTCGAACTCGGTGCGGCTTACGGCATCATTGCCATAGGTGAAAATGTTAGAACTCTGTGCGTTTGCTGAAATTACAAACAGCGATAATACGATTGTAGAAAAAATTTTACTGAACATTCTTAGATTAATAAATTTATGAGTTAAAATTGCGGGTGCAAAAATATAGTATCAACCCTTATAACCCAATAACCAAATTCTAACATGAAAAAATCATTGCTCATTGTCACCTGCATTTGTGTGGCTATTGTTTTTAGTTGCAAAAAGAAAGACACAACAACACCTACGCCTATTAACAACAATTCAAAATTTGCTATTTCAAGTCCTTCCTTTGCCAATGGAGGTTTATTGCCTGTTAAGTACACCACCGATGTGGCTAAGTCTGTCTTCCCTCCTTTAACATGGGTTAACCCGCCTGCTGGCACAAAATCGTATGTACTTATTATGGACGATCCTACGCCGAAAAATGTATCTACATGGGGGCATGCCACCACCAATTGGTGCGTATTTAATATACCCGATACCTGCCGCACCATTGCGGAGGGTACGAATCTTTTTCATAAATTACCTTACGGTGCAGCAATTGCCAATAATGAGTTAGGACAACCTCAGTATGGTCCTCCAAGTCCTCCAGCCCAAGAAGTTCACACTTATTCCTTGCGATTGTATGCTATTGACAATATACTCACACTAACCAATGGTACCAGCAGAGCCAATGTTTGGAAAGCTATGCAGGGACATTTGAAAGACAGTGCTATTATGACAACCCACTACTATTAATTGTATACGAAAAAACACAGGCAAGGTTTTTGTCTAATCATTTTTTGAATGGTAAAAAAATATTTCTTGATTTTATGTTTGGCATTTGTAGCCAAGGTAAATGGTCAACTCGTATTTCAAAATACCAGTAATGATTATGGCAATGTGCCCAAAGCTAAAATATTGTTTTCAGAATTTATTGTTACCAATACAGGCACCGAAGAAGCTTTTGTATTAAGACTGGATGGGGTAAGTAATTTCAGTTGGTCATTTGCCCGTGCATCCATCAAACCTGGCGAGAGTGATACTATTCGAATATATTATTCTCCCGACAAGGCAGGTGCGTTCAACGAAAAAATAAAAGTTTATTTGAGCACCGACGATAAACCTACAGTGCTTGAAATGAAAGGCAATATAAAAGAAGTGGTGAAGGAAGACCCGATGCCCTGCTACTCTTTCCGAGACGCACACCCCGACTTGTTCAAACTTGGTGTTATTCCCCAACTCGATGCTTTGATAATTGATGCCAAAACAAAACTACCTATTGATGGTGCTTTTTTTCAGGTATACGATGGCAGTTTCCGTTCCTTCTTTGGATATACTAAGGCCGATGGGGCAATCCAATATAAAGTATCGCCTAGTTTATATAATATTAGGGTATCGGCCGACGGCCACAAATCGAAGGAAGTAGAGAAATATTTGAACCGAGAAACAGAAAAGTTCGTGATAGAACTTGAACAAATTGGTTATGATACTGGCACCACCGTGGCAGAAACCATTGTAAAAAAAGTAGAAGCAACCCCTAAAGAAACCGCAGCGGTAAAAGTTCAAAAGGTGGAGCAAGTAAAAGTAAAAAAAATAAATCCTCCTACTGATTCAGTCCCTAAAAAAGTAGAACTTAAAGTTGAGCCTGTTATTCAAACGGAAATTATGAATGGGCAATTGAATCCGCTGTTTTTTACGCCAAACAATATTGTATTACTAATTGATGTGTCAGGCTCAATGGCTAAGCCCGATAGGTTGGATTTGTTTGTAAAACAATCGCACGAGCTCATAGAAAAACTTCGCCCATTTGATAAAGTTAGTATTGTAGTGTATAGTTTAACGGCTCGCATATTAATACCACCGACCCCAGCAATAGAAAAAAAATTATTCTTTATTATATTGGATAGCTTAAAAGCAAATGGCATGACCAATGCTCACAAGGGAATAGAGCTGGCGTACTCCTTAGCCGATAAAGCATTGGTTGCGGGAGGTAATAACCAAATTATTCTGGTCACAGATGGTGTTTTCAGGTTGGCTCCCGAAGAGAAATTACTGATGCAAACAATGAGCGGTCGCGAAGTAGACCCAATCATCTTATCAGTAATGATGATGGGCTTGTCGGAAACAGCAGGCAAAAGGCTGCAAGAATTGGTAAATCTGGGTAGAGGATCACTCCTAAAATCAAATGAAGACCCCAATACCGTTGATTTATTATTGGAGGAAATTAAGGACCGTTCGAAGAAAAAATAGTTAGCCGTCATGTTTTCCATGCAACGTCCCACAAGCTTGTTGTAGGATTGTTTCAGTATCTCATTTTGGGGAGACAGACTAAATAAGGTGATGACAACAATTCATTTAACAACAGAAATTAAAGCCCCAATTGGAACATGTTTCCACTTGGCCAAAGATGTGGATGTGCACAAACTTTCAACCTCTAGCACCAAAGAAAGAGCAATAACAGGGCGAACTACAGGACTTTGCGAACAGGGAGATATTATAACTTGGCAAGCAAAACATTTTGGTTTAAAACAAAACCTCACCGTAGAAATAACCCAACTAAACAAACCCTATTTCTTTGCTGATAAAATGTTAAAAGGTGCATTTAAAAGCATGCAACATCAGCACAGTTTTGAAGAGAAAAATGGCATCACCATTATGATAGATAAATTTGAATACGAGGTACCCTTTGGCATAATCGGAAAAATATTTGACAAGTTTATTTTAAAAAACTATATGACTCGGTTTTTGTTGGAGCGGAACAGAATATTAAAAGAGTTTGGGGAGACACGATAATTAAGTGTCTAATTTTTTTTTGCAAGCGTCACTATAAATAGTTTACTTTTGTTTTTTTTTTAACCTCAAATAAAACAACATACAATAATGAAAAACTTTTTACTAATTATTCTTTTTGCAGCTAGTAGTTCTGCATTTGCACAATCGTGGAGCGAAATGGGTGCATTAAACGCTAACAACCTCATACTTGCAGTACACTGCGACGCTGCAGGAAATGTATATGCGGGAGGTAAGTTTAAAAACACCAATGGCGATTTTATTATGGTAAAATGGAATGGTACTTCGTGGGGCGAAATGGGTGTAGGAAGTACATCGTTGTATGCTAATAATGCCATACATTCAATATGCTCTGATGCAGCGGGCAATATATATGCAGCAGGAAAATTTAGAAACTCGCAAAGCAAAAACTATGTGGCCAAATGGACTGGGGCGGTTTGGAAAGAAGTAGGTGCCTTAGGTGTAGTGGGCGATATTAACTCAATATGCACCGATACCAAAGGCAATATATATGCAGCGGGTGGTTTTAAAAATACCAATGGCAAATATTATGTGGCCAAATGGAACGGTACAACATGGGCAGAACTTGGCTCTGGTGGTAACAGCCTAAGTTCCGATAGTGTTATAAATACCATAAGTGCCGATACCGCAGGAAATGTATACGCAGCGGGCAGAATTACTAACGCAGGCGGTATGAAATATGTGGCAGTTTGGAATGGTACCAAATGGAGTGAACTTGGTGGTACTGCGAATCCATTGGACGCCAACGATTACATTATTTCTATCTGCACTGATATAGCAGGTAATGTATATGCGGCTGGTAGCTTTACCAGCACAAATGGCGACTATTATGTAGCCAAATGGAATGGAACAGATTGGAGTGAAGTAGGCTCGAGTGGCAATTACCTCACAGCTAACGACAATATAAACACGGTAGCAATTGGTATGGGAGGTAGTTTATATGCAGCAGGTAATTTTACCAATGCCGCCGGAAAACAATATGTAGCAAAATGGAATGGAACCAAATGGGCTGAAGTGGTAACCGGTGCAGGTGCCTTAAATGCCAGTGATATTATTAACGCAATTGCAACTGATACCAAAGGAAATATATATGCTGCTGGCTATTTTAAAAACACCAATGGCAGTAATTATGTAGCTAAATTTACTTTCATAAACAGCATTAGTGAATTAGCAAGTGTAAAAGAAATATATACCTATCCTAATCCTGCAAATGATTATATTAATATTTCTACTTCCAATAAAAATAACTCAACAGAAATATTTATTTATAATATGGATGGAAAATTAGTGATTCAAAATTCTCAAAAAAATACCAATATTATCTCATTAAATGTTTCCGATTTGCCACGTGGTATGTATATGCTCAAGATGCTTGATAATACAGGCGTGAGTGTGAGTAGGGTAGTGGTAGAGAGGTAGAATATAAACTGCTAATCGTTCGAGAATTTTTTCTATATCAGTTCCTATTTCACGCTAGTTTTAAATGGGTATTGGCATCAAATGTACGTTGACAAATAAAATTATTGGCAATGGGCAATTAAAATTCTCTTTGTAGCAATATAAAGTCGTCTAAACTCGATGTTACATCCTGTGTTGCTGCATTTGCAAAAAATGAAATTGTATAGATCTTATACCAGTTCTTAAACTATAATAGTTCTCCGCCTGTGGCGGATTTAGTTTTTGGAATGGTAATGCCGAACTGCATCCCGAAAGCCCCGCTTAATCCCGATAATTATCGGGATGCGGGGGGATTAGTCCCTTTCTTTTGGACTATTATATATTGAGTGTCGGTAGTACCGCGATGGAAAGCTGGAAATGGCTTTTGAAGATTACTAATTCTTTTAAAAACATGAGAAGAAAGAGGTGTATTTTTAATAAGAGGTTAATTAACATGTATTGATAATTATGTAAGGAATTAAAGCAATCCAAATTTGTTTGTACAAAAAAGAAACAATACCTTTGAATATTGTTAGTTAGCTCTGTTATGAAACGCGTGTACTTAGTGTGCCTTCTGTTAGTGAGTGTGTTTACAAAAGCACAGCAATTGCCTGTTTATTGGCAACAGGGCACGGTATTTTATTCGCCCAATATTTCAGAAATAAATTCAGAATCTTCCCTTATTAAGGCTAACACGTACAACGATCGTGTATTTGCAGTTGTAGTATTTGAAGCCTTGCCCACTTCCATTGTTAAAAAAGAAATGGAAAATCAACAGGTAAGATTTTATTCTTTTGTTCCCCCATCTGCTTATTGTGTTTCATTTCCAGTAGGTGGAATTCAGTTATTGCAATATATGGGTGCTAAGGTTATCACATTCCCTGATAATACTATTAAAATCCATCCCGATTTACAAAATCATATATACTTGCCACATATAGTTCGTATGGGTGGGAGGATTAGCGTAGCCTTATGGATGTATGAGAATTCGCCCATTGAAGCTGATTACTTGAGAAAGCAAGGATGTACTATAGAAAAAGAAGGAGTAGGATATATTATAGTTAATCAAGATACCAGTAAAATTAGTGCTTTAGCAGCTTTACCTTTTGTTCATTATATAGAAGCAAGTAGCCCACAGCCTGCAGATTTGAACAAGCCCGGGGTGAACAGCCACCGTGACAATTATTTGCAAAATTCCAGTTTGAGTGGGTTAACGGGTAATGGCGTAGTGGTGGGCGTGGGCGATGGTGGTATGGGCGTGCTGCATCTAGATTTTCAGAACCGTCAGAATAATACCAGTGTGTTTGGTGCAAGTGCCCACTCTAACCATGTTGCAGGCACAATAGGAGGGGCAGGCATAATTAATCCTGCAAATAAAGGTATGGCTCCCAAGGCTACTTTGCTCAATGGCTATTATTATGAATATACCGATAATACAGCCTACCATTATAATACTTATGGTATGATACTAAGCAATAATTCATGGGGCTATAGTTACGTGTGCAGTGGAACAGATTATACTTATGAAAGCAATGGCAACGACCAACAAATGTGTGCTTACCCAACATTTAACAATCTTTTTGCTGCTGGCAATAGCGGTGCATCCACTTGTACAGGTTATGCTGCTGGTTTCCACACCACATTATACGGACCTAATGCAAGCAAAAATAATTTTACTATAGGAGCAGTTGACGATACGGATGTAATAGCTTCATTTTCCTCACGCGGACCAGCAGGCGACGGACGTATAAAACCCGAAGTATGTGGCGTAGGGGTTGGTGTTATTTCAACTATTGCAACCAATGTATACTCGAGTATGCAAGGCACTAGTATGGCCACACCCGGTGTTACGGGCACTATGGCATTATTATACGAAAAATATAAAAGTTTGCACAACAACCAAAATCCGGATGGTACTTTAATAAAAGCATTATTGATGAATACCACTGACGACCTGGGCAATGCAGGTCCTGACTATAAATATGGCTATGGCCGTATAAATGCTCGCAGGGCTTTGGATGCGATGGTGAACAATTTATATAATAAAGATTCTTTGAACACCAACGATTCCGATTCCTATATCATAAATGTACCTGCAAATACTTCAGAACTAAAAGTAATATTGCACTGGAGAGACAAAGAGGCCAGTGCATTTGCTACCAAAACCTTGGTAAACAATTTGGATTTGAAAGTAATAGACCCCAGCAGCGTAACTTATTTGCCATGGGTTTTAGATCATGCAGCAGCTAATGTGAACAATGTTGCAACCCGTAAAACAGATACCTTAAATGTGGTGGAGCAAGTAACTATTTCAACTCCAGCTTCGGGTAATTATACCATTAAAGCATTAGGTACTTCCGTTCCTTACGGACCTCAAACTTATTATATCACTTATGAAGTAATTCCTCAATCTATTAAACTCACTTATCCTATCGGAGGGGAATCATTTTCACCATCAGCAACTGAAAGAATCAGGTTTGATGCTTATGGACTTAGTGGTGGAAATATCATTTTAGAATATTCAAACGATAGTGGTGCAAATTGGAATTCCATCTCATCCAGCATTAACAATTCTGCCAAATTTTATGATTGGACCGTTCCAAGTGTGGCCACCTATAAGGCTTTGGTGCGAGTGCGACACAGCACACTCTCTGTGGGCGATACTTCAAAAGCCATTTTTAATATATTAGGCACACCCAATTTTTCAAGCGGAACTATTACTAGTTGCGATAAAACAGTTACTATTAAGTGGCTAACAGTTGCCAATGCAAATAAGTATGAGGTAATGACACTCGTAGGTTTCGATTGGCAAGTTATAGCAACTACAACAGATACATTTTTCAATATAGGGGGCTTAACTGCCAGCTCTACAGCTTGGTTCACCATGAGGGCATTGACCAACGCAGGAGCTGTGAGCAATAGGTCTACCGCACGTTCCATTGCAGTGAGCACATCGAATTGTGGCAATAGCAGCGATGTAGGAATGTATTTGCTTTCAAGTCCTATATATGGTAGAAAAAGCAGTTATAATATATTAAGTTCAACCCAAAGTATTTCAGTTACTATTCGCAATTATAGTAGCTCTGCATATAGTAGTATTCCCGTAAGTTATCAATTGAATGGCGGAAATGTGGTGAACGAAACATATAGTCCAACTATTGCGGCTAATAGCTCCGCAAATTACACTTTTACCACCACTACCGATATGAGTGCATCTGGTAATTATACGTTAAAAATTTGGACAGGAAAAACAACAGATAATAATCGTGGCAATGATACGTTAAATTATATAGTACGACATTTACTAAATCCTACTATTAGCTCATTACCTTTTATAGAAGGATTTGAAACAGCAAGGGATACCGTGCTAAGTGGAACTTATTATGGAGCCGCAGAAGTACCCCAAATTGATTATGACAATAACAGCCCCTTATGCAGAATGCGTACCTATGTGCGTCCTGAGCTTTTGCAAAGCGGTAACCGTGCAATCACCCTAGATAAGTCGACCCACAATGGCACCAATAATTATAACTATTTAATATATACATTGAACCTTAGTAATTTTACCAATAACACTAAACTGGGGCTTAAGTTTTATATGATGCATCATGGAGAAGAGAAAAATAACCGAGACAGTGTGTGGGTTCGCGGAAGTGATAGTTCTGCTTGGTTGCCGTTATACGACTGGTGGGCTAACAAAGGAACAGCAGGTGTTTGGAATTTACATTCGGGAATAAATATATATAATAGACTTTATACAGCGGGGCAAAGTATAACCTCATCGGCCCAAGTAAGAATAGGACAGGAGGACAATTCCATATTTGTGAAACCTAGCGATAGTGATGGAATTAGTGTTGACAATATCACCATATATGAATTGCCTACCGATGTGGCTATTTCCACGGCAAATAGTCCTACTTCTGGCACTGGACTTTCAAGCTCCACTCAGGTGAAAATTACTCTCACCAATAATTCTCCTGTATCAATTTCTAATATACCCGTGGCTTACCGTCTGAATAATGGTGCTTGGGTTCGTGATACGTTTACTTCTAATTTGGGAGTATCTGCCAGTACCATTTTCACTTTTACCCAAACGGTTGATTTAAGTTCACCGGGTTTATATACTTTGGATGCCTACGTTCACTTTACAGGTGATACAATTCAAACGAATGATTCTATATTAAATCTACAAATTCGGAGTATTAAAAAGTACAACGCTTTTCCTTATAACGAAGGTTTTGAAAGTAATGAAGGCTATTGTTGGACCGAGAGTGGAAATACATCTACCAGCAATTGGGCTTGGGGGATCCCTACAAAAGTTATTATAGATACTGCTGCCAATGGCAGCAAAGTATGGGCTACACAACTGGCAGGCAATTATAGCGATAACCAATTATCATATCTTTATACACCCGCTTTCGATTTGAGTGGGTTTAGTGCCAATCCATTTTTATCTTTCAATATGAAATACCAGTCGGAGGTAGGATTTGATAATTTGTATATAGAGTATAGCGAGAACAATGGCATTAATTGGGTGAAACTAGGTACAAGAAATACAGGCATCAATTGGTATAATACTACTACAAATAAATGGGATGGCGATAGATTATATTGGAAGCTTTCATCGAACAGAATCCCTATTAGTTTGATGACGGATAAAAGCCAAGTGCGTTTCCGTTTTGTGTTTACTTCCGACGTAAATACCAATTATGTTGGGTTTGCTTTGGATGATATACATCTATATGGAGGCAATGACACCAGTATACAAGCTAGTACAAAAGTTACCACAGCCACTATTTCAGGAAATTCGTTTATAAATGTTTCTAATGGCAATAATCGCATTGTTTCTATTAATCCCAATGGTCAGAATTTGGGTAATACTACCGTGGGTGTATATGTTCGGTCAGGTATCATGCGTACCTATCAAAACGAAAAAACGATGAACCGCAATTGGTGGATTAAGCCTGCCACACAACCAACTTCAGCAGTTACGGTGAGATTATATTTATTAGAAAGTGAATACATGAGTTTGGACTCAGCCGATGATAGTACCAATACGATTCAAGACATGGGTATTACGAAGTATGATGGACAAAATGAAGATAGTTTGATCACCAATAATCTTGGATATTTCAATTATATATCTTCAAAAAATATACAAAAAGTTCCGTTTAATAATGGATATTATTTAGAGTTTAGTGTTACCAGTTTCTCAGAGTTTTGGATAAATGCAGGTGGCCCGGGTGGTAATGTGCCCTTGCCTTTGGATTGGATTAGCTTTACTGCTAAGCCTCAAAATAATGATGCACAACTTAAGTGGCAAGTTGCCAATGTAAAAGATGTGGAATCTTATGTCATAGAACGTTCCACCGATTTGCAGAACTGGAAAACAATTTGCACAATCAATAACTCCAACAACAATCACACATCAATATATAATTATACCGATAGAAATATTTCGGATTTGAAGAATGTATTTTACCGCATCAATGCGACTGAATATAATAAAGATAATTACAGTATCATACAAAGTGTAAATTGGGAAACTACTGCCGATTCACGCATAACCATTGAACCCAATCCTGCCATAGATTATATTCGGATTGCAAATAAAAACAATATAACTATTTCTACTTTGCAAATTGATTTATATGATTTGCAAGGAAAACTTATCAAGCATTATACAAATACCAAAGAAGTTTCTATCGGCGATTTGAACACAGGAATTTATATATTAAAAACCGATGCTGATGGGGTAGTGGAGTATAATAGAGTGGTGAAGAGGTAGGAGATTCATATTCCTAGTTTAGGCATATATCTATTCAAGACACAAACTATCGGTACTGCCTTCGGTTTGGCGTTGTCGCCTACCGAAAAAACCTAACACCACCCTTTAGAGGTCGGCGACAACGCCAGACTACAGGCATTGGGAACCATTGTGTTAGGAGTAGATATGTGCCCTAGTTTATAATTATATAATATAAGTAATTGGGTGTTCGCCGCAGCCAACACCCAAGTATTCGAATAACTTTTTTTGTGCCGTTAATTCGCCCCAAAAGAACAGACTTAATTCTTTATGCTTTGTGTTGAAAAAGATAAAACAAGCCCACCTGAACACCTCTATTAAAAGTATTGAATGTATTGTTTGTATTGATATTGGTAAGTCCATGATTGTATCTTATATCAAATCCAAATCCTGTAGCGGGTCTCACGTAACT
This sequence comes from Bacteroidota bacterium, assembly GCA_034439655.1. Lineage (NCBI taxonomy): Bacteria > Pseudomonadati > Bacteroidota > Bacteroidota bacterium. The sequence continues at coordinate 27,383 of JAWXAU010000009.1, forward strand.
CATTCCTACAGCCAATCCAAGGTCAACGCTTTTGAAACTAGAGTTTACATTCGTTTTAAAATCATCAACCTTATTTTTGGCACCAGTTAAAATACCCACTTGTGGTCCCAATTCCAATCTAAAACCATTTTCAAACATGTATTGAAAAAGAATAGGTATGTTGACATACTTCAATTGGAGATCCACGTTTTTACCATTACTTGTATACTTGGTTCCTTGAACTGAAAAAACTATTTCAGGTTGAAGTGCAAATTTTTTGCTTAAATGAATATGTGCAAGAACACCAAGGTTCAAACCTAGTTTCGGAGTGTAATTGGCATTGCTGTTTCCTTTTACGGTGTAACCATTTAGGCCGCCTTTTATTCCAATATTTGTATGTTGCGACTGAACTGTACCCAACATGATGACGAAAGCGATTGCTGAAGAGAGATATTTTTTCATGTAATTTTTATTATTTTTTGTTTACGACTTTGTTATTATTAACTTGGGGCAAAAGTCACCATACAGTGAGGCACTCATGTTACACATTTTAGGCAATATATTACATGAATCACAGATGGTGATTTTGGTATATTGAATAGACCTCTTTCATAATTCAAATAAGAAAAGCCAAATTATAACGGACACTTTATTTTATTGTAGTATCGCTCGCCGCGAACTCCGATAACTATCG
>JAWXAU010000010.1 GCA_034439655.1 Bacteroidota bacterium
ACCTTTAACGGAGGCGGAACCAGTAGCTTTACGTTTATCTCGATAGATTCGGCAGGTATTGAAGACTCGGTTTCAAACACCATCACCATGCCGTTTACAGGACTTGGAATAAGTGGAACGGTATTTAACGATGGAAACGGTTTAACTGATAATATTGTAAACGGTACTGGTTTTAATAATCCCTCCAACATACAATTATATGCCTATTTAGTGGATGGAAATGGGGATGTGTTTGCGAAAGATACTGTTAACAGCAATGGCACCTACGATTTCACCAATATATGTAATGCCAACACAACCTATACTGTTAGAATAACAACAGACAATGTAAATGTAGGTGCTGTTGCACCTACATTAGCACACCTTCCAGCAAACTGGTTAAGTGTAGGCGAAAACCATGGTGTAAATAATTCAGCGGGAACAGGTATCGAAACAGGAATTTCTAATTCTCAAATCACAGTTTCGCTAACCACTTCCCATGTAACAAATGTTGATTTTGGAATAGAAAAACGTCCTGATGGTGCTGATAAAACAGCTTCAAGCCAAGTGAACCCAGGAGGCACTGTAAAAGTACAAACACCTAGCTTGTCTGGCACAGATGCAGAAGACGGAATCAAAGGCCAAGGACATAAATTTGTTATTAGTACTTTGCCTGGTAACGGAACCCTATATTATAATAATATCGTAGTGTCGGTTGGTGATACAATTAGTAATTATGACTCAACCTTATTAAGAGTAGATCCTACATTTACAGGAAGCGGCTCGGTTATATTTACATTCACTAGCATAGACAATGCTCTAAAAGCAGATTCTACGCCCAATACTATCACTATGCCCTTTACTGGACTTACTATTTCAGGAACGATGTTTAATGATTTGAACGGTTTGGTAGACAATGTAGTGAATGGTTCAACGCTCGACAATCCATCAGCAACTACAATGTATGCATACTTAGTAAACGGCTCGGGCAATGTAGTAGCAAAAGATACATTTAATAATGGAAATGGTACTTATACTTTTGCCAATATAGATGGTAACACTGCTTATATAATTCGCATATCAAGCAGCAATGTGAATGTAGGTGCAATTGCTCCTTCATCGGCAAACTTGCCTACGGGTTGGGTTGCGGTAGGCGATGCATTTGGCACAAACAATAGTTCAGGAAGTGGCAACCAAACTGGAACAGCAGATGTTGCTGTTACAGCAACTACAGCCTTGCTCAATATGAGTGGCGTTAACTTCGGTATAGAAAGAACCAATGTAGCCGATGCTAAGACATACGCTGGAATTAACCCCAACTTATTTAATACTCCATCTGGAAATGCCACCTATCCTTATAAAGTAACATTGAACGCACCGGCAGGCACAGCAGATGGGACAGTAAATTCAACCTCGTCTACTGTAATGCCAGGCAAAGTATCGGGTTCAGATCCAGAAGATGGTAATTACTCAGGTAGCACTGGCACTATCGGTCGCAGAACAATTGTGTTTAGCACTTTGCCTAATGCAACAAATGATATTATAGCTTATAATGATGGTACGCAACAAGTATTATTGGTAGCAAGTCCAACTACAAACGATTCTTCATTCAAATATTGGAATGCTGCTTTAAGTAGATATGAGATACCCTATTTCAACGATAACAATCTTTCCGTATTTATTAAAAACAATGGCCATACTAATTTCACCTTTAATTATGGATGGTTGGATTCTGCAAATATTACTGGCGATTTTGCAAGCTATGGCGTATCAGCCTATGGGGCTTTACCTGTAACTTGGCTTTCATTCAATGCTAAATGGAATGGCAATGATGCTAAACTACAATGGTCAACTGCCATGGAGATTAACAATGAACATTTTGAAATAGAACGTAGTTTTGATAACAAAATATTTGAGAACATCGGGCAGGAAAACGCTACAAACAATGCTAATATAAACTATTATACATTTGAAGATTTAGGGGCCAAGGATTTAGGAAAAGAAGTATTATATTATCGCATTAAACAAGTAGACAAGGACGGAAAATACACCTATTCTAAAGTTCAAATGCTTAGTACAGAAATGGATAGAACGGCAGAAGTGAGTGTAGCGGCTTATCCAAATCCAGTTGTTGAAAGTACCACCTTGAAAATATCAGGTAATAATAACGGCCTAGTATCACTGACGATTTCCGACATTGATGGTAAAACTATAAGAACTGAAACGATATCAACCTCTTCAAAATTTGAAACCACTAAGGTTATTGGACTTACAGATTTGGCAAAAGGAGTTTATTTGTTAACGCTTAAAGGCGAAAACATTAACCAAACTATTAGATTAGTAAAAATAGGCCAATAGTTATATATAAACGTGTTTCAAAGCCCCGAAAGAGTTTCTCTCTTCGGGGCTTTTTTTATTGGCTTGGTTTATGTGCATCATCATATACTTTTGCATAAAACAAAATGATATGATAATCGTTACAGGGGCGGCGGGTTTTATTGGTAGTTGCATGGTGGCAAAGCTCAATAGTATGGGTTATAAAGAAATAGTATTGGTTGATGATTTCTCGAACGGGGAGAAAAACAAAAACTTAGCTAATAAACAATATAAAGAACTTGTAGAACGTGATGTATTTGTTGAATGGGTGAAAGGAAAAGAACAACATATACAAACTATTCTGCACATAGGTGCACGAACGGATACTACTGAAACCAACAAAGATATATTCGACAAACTTAATCTGAATTATACCAAAATTATTTGGAAACTTTGTGTGGATTATGATATACCTTTAATTTATGCATCATCTGCTGCTACCTACGGTTTGGGTGAATTGGGCTATGATGATAATGAAGAACTCATACCACAATTAAAACCTTTAAATCCCTACGGAGTATCAAAAAATGAATTTGATATTTGGGCTTTAAAGCAGGAAACCAAGCCTTTCTTTTGGGCGGGGTTTAAGTTTTTCAATGTGTATGGACCCAATGAATATCATAAAGGCAGGATGGCTTCGGTAATATTTCATGCCTATAATCAATTACAAAAAAACAATTCGCAGCAACGAATAAATCTATTCAGATCACACAACCCAAACTATAGAGATGGTGGACAAATGCGAGACTTTATATATGTAAAAGATGTATGTGATGTATTATATTGGTTTATGATTAATCGAAAACATTCGGGGATATATAATCTGGGCACTGGCCATGCAGAAACTTTTGAGCAACTTGCTTTAAGTGCCATAGAGAACAGTAGTGAAGGAGGAGAAATACATTATATAGACACACCTGAAGATATACGTGAAAAATATCAGTATTATACCTGTGCAAATATGAATAAGATGCGGAGTGTTGGTTATGGTACACCTTTTTATTCTTTGCAAAACGGAATGCAAGATTATATACAAAACTATTTAAAAGCAGGAAATTATCTATAATATGAAATTCCGTATAATAGCTTTTGTTTTAGGACTAACAAGTTTGTTATCGGGTTTGTTATGGGAAAATTATTGGAAAAAAAATGACGCAGAACGACAAACGATTCTATCGGAAAATATATACAAACGCATTGAAAAAAATGAAAAAATAGCTGATGCTTTATTGAATGATACCAACATTATCAATGAATATGCCGTACTAAATTTTGAGAAAACCATTGCCGACAAAATACATGAAAACGGATTTGAACTATTGGCATTCAATGGCGACAGCATGGTGTACTGGAGTACCGAAAGAGTGACTATCGATAGTTGTTTGGATGATTTGCGAAAGGGTTCTACCTTTTTAAAAACACAAAACGGAATCTTTCAGGTGTATAAAAAAAACAAGGGGTATTATAATTATTTGCTATTGTTTCTCATTAAGAATGAGTATTTGATACAAAACAAATATTTGGAAAACGAACTTAGTGAAAAATGGGAGGAAATAGAAAACGTAAAAATAAGTTTGGTTAAACTGCCTGGGTTTTATGAAATTAAATCGCCTGACGGGAAGTATTATTTCTCATTCCAAAACATCTCAGACCAAGCAAATTATCCCAATTGGTTAAAGATAATTATTATATTGGGAGCAATTTTATTGTATTTCTCCATTGAGTCATTTATCATTTATTTCATTTGCAAAGGGTTTGCCTTTTATATGTCTTTGGTTTTTGTATTGATTTTGATAGGTGTTCGTGTATTGCAGATTCACTACAAATATTCAAGCTTTTTATATGACGGGGAAATATTTAGCCCTACCGTTTATGCTTCTAATTTCTTTTTCCCATCTCTTGCCGATTTTATCATAAACGTAGGTTTGGCTTGTCGTTTATTATTTGTGGTCCTCGTCCAAAAAGGGAATGGCAACCTTAAAGCACCTCGCATGTTTGCAAAACCCACTAAGTATATTATATCAGCTATATTATTAGCCTTCCCCATTGTGTCAGTATACTTGGTTCAAACACTTATAGTCGACTCAACAATATCCCTCAACTTTTCCAATAAATCCATTAATAGTTATACACTGTACGCCTTGTTGGCTGTGTCTCTATGCTGCGTGATGGGCTTTTTAGCCATTAGGGTAATACCAACTTCTAAAATTGATTTACACAAGAAGAATGTCCCTTTGTTTATAAGTATATTATTTTTATTTTTAAGTTTATTATTTTGGATAAGTGGATATATATATTTATTAGGAATAGCCCTGCTTGTGGGCTTATTATTTATTGTAATACATGGAAAGGAACAAACACATTTACATAAGAGTTTTTTTTCTTTAATCATGTCGTCGGTAATTATTGGGTTATTATTTTCTTATTATAACAGAGAGAAAGAAAACGCATCACGAAGAATTATTACGCAAAATATATATGAACGAAGAGATGGGAGAGCCGAGAGGCTAATGTCGGATATTGATAAACGATTACAAAACGATTTTTCATTAAAGAAGCTATTATATAAAAACCAGGGAGACAACGAGCTGTTAAAGAAAAGAATAAAGGAAAATTATTTTACAGGGTATTTGGGGCATTATAATATTTCGCTATATACCACACAAAACGATTCAAGTTATGCTAAGGTAGAAGAACTGGATTCTCTATATAGGAATAACGCATCGCAAGTAGAAAATACAAACTTTTCGAGGATTAATTCCTCCAGTACACTACAGGGTTATATTGCTCGCTATGCCTTTAAAGAAGATATCGGAAATAATGGAGATATATATATAGTATTACAGCCAAAAACGCTTGGTGACCAATTTGTGCAAACAGAATTGTTTAGCCAAAGCCACAAGGTAGATTTTTTCCAAAATCCAGACTATTCGTGGTGTATGTATCGTGGAGGGAAACTTTTCAACAATCATGGAATATATAATTATCCTGTTAATTTGGATAGCCCGAACTTTAATTTTAAAGATAATTTTTTTGAATTCACCGAGAATGGGTATGACCATTTGGCGTATAACAACAACAATATTATAATAATTGCTAGTCGCCAAAGTGAACCGTTTTATCGAGCATTCACTTATATATTGTTTTTTGTAACTTTCTTTGTTCAAATATTATTTATTGTGTTTTTGTTAAGCACATTTTTCCATTTTATGAGGCACATTAGATATTTTTTTAAAAGCAAAAGACGATATATTGTATCAGTTTTTCAATCTTTCAAAAGTAATTATGTATCTGGTGGTTTTAACCTTTCGTTATTGTCAAATCAAATACAACTTATGTTGGCATTTTTAATTATAATTACCATAGTGATTACTGCGGTAATTAGTCAGCAAGGAATAGTGAACAAATTTAATGAAAACCAAAACAACAAACTGCTACTTAAAATAAAGCAAATAGCCTACGAGATAAAAAATGAAGCTGGAATAAACCCGAATAATTACCAATTGAACGAGCTCAATACACAAGTGGGCAAGCTAAGCGAACTATATGCCTCCGATATTAATTTGTATGACCTAAGCGGAAATTTGCTGGCCACTTCACAGCCTAAAATATTTGAATTTGGCATTATGAGTAACCGCATCAATCCCGATGCTTTGCAGCAGTTAAGTTATAAAAGTCAATCGCAGTTTATACATAATGAAAACATAGGCAAGCTTAATTATTTATCTGCATATTTGCCTATTATAGAAAACAACAAAATAGTGGCTTATATAAACCTGCCTTTTTTTAGTAAAGAAGCGGAATTAGAAACGGAAATAAAATCCAATATTATTAGCCTGATAACACCTTATTCTCTTATATTTATTATTATAAGTTTGTTTTCTTATATAATATCATTAAGGGTAAGTAATAGTCTTAATTTTATCAGATTGAAAATCGCACAAACCACATTTGGGAAAAAGAACAACAAATTGGTATGGAATAAGCGTGATGAGATAGGAGCCTTGGTGAGGCAGTACAATTTGATGATAGACAAGTTGGAAGAGAGTGCGGAGATGCTTGCCAGAACAGAGCGTGACCAAGCATGGCGAGAGATGGCAAAACAGATAGCTCACGAAATTAAAAACCCGCTCACCCCGATGAAGTTAAATCTTCAAATGTTGCAACGCTCGGCCCACGAAAATGTAAGCGACTTAGAAGCCCATGTGAAAAGGGTAAGTAATTTATTGATTGAACAAATTGATTCCTTATCGCAGTTGGCAGGAGAATTTAGTTCATTTGCACGAATGACGGAGGGGCAACCCCAACTAATAAACCTGAGCGATGTATGTAAAAAAATTGCTCAATTATACAATATGCCCGGCGATGCATTGGTTAATTATCATAGCAATATGAAAGAAAGCATTGTACTAATTAATCCAGATGCTATACAAAGGGCGATGAACAACCTCGTTAAAAATGGCATTCAAGCCACAAAGGAGGGGGTTGAGCCGATTGTAGATATTTATATTGAAAACAAAGAAAGCAAGGCTTTGATAACGATAAAAGACAACGGCACAGGGATACCTATAGAACTGCATAACCATATTTTTGAACCAAATTTCAGCACTAAGAATTCGGGTATGGGGTTGGGGTTAGCCATTGTGAAGAAAATTATTGAGCGGGCAAATGGAAGTATATGGTTCGAAACCGAACAAAATGTGGGCAGTACATTTTATATAGAACTTGATTTGGCCAAATAAAAGGTATATTTTTGCAGCACCATGAGTGACAAGAAAAAAGTATATACTATTACTGCAGCATTGCCGTACGCAAATGGCCCACTGCATGTAGGACATATAGCAGGTTGCTTTCTCCCTGCCGATATTTATCACAGATATCTCAAACTAAAAGGAGAAGACAGCATCTTTATATGTGGCAGCGATGAACATGGTGTACCTGTTACCATTAGGGCCACAAAGGAAGGAACTACACCTCAAGCAATAGTGGATAAGTATAATACAATGATGAAGGATGCTTTTGAAAAATTTGGGATCGATTTTTCTTTTTATGGGAGAACTTCCGCACCTTATCACCATAACAATGCCCAGCATTTTTTCGAAACATTATATACCCATTCTAAATTTGATGAAGAAGTTACCCAGCAGTTTTATGATGCAAAAGCCAATCAATTTTTAGCTGACAGGTATATTACAGGCACTTGCCCCAAATGCAGCAACCCAAATGCTTATGGAGACCAGTGTGAGCGGTGTGGCAGCACTTTGAATCCTACGGACTTGATAAACCCCAAATCGGCACTTAGTGGGGAAAAACCAGAAATGCGTGAAACAAAAAACTGGTATTTGCCTTTGAATAAATATCAAAACCAATTAGAAAATTATATAAATAGCCACCAAGGCGATTGGAAAATTAATGTATATGGACAATGTAAATCGTGGCTGAATGATGGATTAAATGCCCGTGCCATGACCCGAGATTTGGATTGGGGAGTAAAGCTGCCACCTGTGGTAAAAGATGCTGCTGGCAAAGTAATGTATGTATGGTTCGATGCTCCATTAGGTTATATCAGCAATACAAAAGAATATATAAAAGAAGGTTGGGAGAAATATTGGATACAAAATGAAAATACGGATCAAAAACTGATTCACTTTATAGGTAAAGACAATATAGTATTTCATTGTATTATTTTCCCTGCCATGCTAATGGCCTATAACAGCACGGGAGGGAAGCAATACCTGTTGCCCGAAAATGTTCCTGCCAATGAGTTTCTAAACCTAGAAGGCGATAAAATATCCACCTCGCGAAACTGGGCGGTGTGGTTGCACGAATATTTGGAAGATTTCCCCAATAGAAATGACGAATTGCGATATTACCTCACTGCAATCGCTCCCGAAAGCAAAGACAGTGACTTTACTTGGGGTGGATATCAATTGGCTGTAAACAGTGAATTGGTAGCCGTTTTGGGCAACTTTGTAAATCGAGTAATTGTATTAACACATAAGTTTTTTGAGGGGAAGGTGCCAGGTCAAAATACAAGCGGAGAATTGGAAAACAAGCTCTTCGAAAACTTATATAGGCAAAGTAAAGTGATAGATGAATATTTAGCGAAGTTTAAGTTTAGAGAAGCATTGGCCGAGTTGATGGATTTATATAGGGCGGGTAATAAATACTTCGCCGATACTGAGCCTTGGCATTTGATAAAAACCAATAAAGAACAAACAGAAACAGTTTTAAATACTGCATTAACCTATTGTTATAACTTGGGTATTTTATCGCAAGCATTTTTACCAGAAACAGCAAAAAAAATATTTAATTTATATAATACTTTTCCCACGGCCAATGATTTTAATACTATAATAAACGGTAAACATATAATCTTGGAAACGGGGCATGAGATTGCAGCAGCCGTGCATTTGTTTAAAAACATTGAGGATGTTGAAATACAAAAACAAACAGAAAAACTTCAAAGTACAATTGGGAGTCTTGCTCCTGCTGCAACAAATTTGAACCCCCCAAAGGATATAATAAACTTTGACGATTTTGCAAAAATTGACTTGCGGGTGGCTACTATTATTGAAGCCGAAAAAGTACCCAGTGCAGATAAGTTATTGAAACTTGTTTTGGATACAGGTATTGACAAACGCATAGTTGTATCAGGCATTGCAGAATATTATAAACCAGAAGATATAATAGGAAAACAAGTATCGTTGGTCGCTAATTTAGCTCCTCGTAAAATGCGTGGTATCGAAAGCGAGGGAATGATTTTGATGGCGAAGGACAGCGAAGGAAATTTACATTTTGTAAGCCCTACAAGTATAATAAATCCAGGTGCGGATATTACTTAGTACTCATCCGAAAACTGGTCTTTTTTCGTTTTGCTCATTAAAAAACGGTCATTTATAAGAAAAAACTGTCTGGTTTTTTAATTTCCTCCGCCCGCTGGCGGAGTCAAAACAGAAGTTTTCAAGCCAAGCACCGAGTTCCCGTTCAGAAACTACCTAGCACTATTATACCGAAACTCAATATATAATAGTCCAAAAGAAAGGGACCAATTCCCCCGCATCCCGATAATTATCGGGATTAAGCGGGGCTTTCGGGATGTAGTTCGGCATTACCATTCTAAAAACTAAATCCGCCACATGCGGAGAACTATTTTAGTTTAAGAATTGGTATTATATATTCGTTCGATAATTTCTACTACTTTAGCTCCTTCTATTGCGGAGGTATGTGGTTTTTCCAATCCGTTTAGGGTGTTAATCACATTATCAATTACCTTATCGTGGTTGTTAGCAGAACCTTTATAGTGCCCGTAATCATTAGCATCTTGTGTTTTTTCTAGTTTAGGCATTATATAGTCTTTTATATGACCATAGCTTACCTCATCCATATATTGTCCGCCAATTTTTATTGTACCGTTTTGAGCTATAATTGTAATGCTGCTTTCAAAATTCTTATCATATACCGATGTAGAGAAATTAAGTGTACCACTACCACCGCTTATAAATTCAAAACTAGAAAAACCACTGTCTTCAAATTCTGTAATGCCGCTGTGGTTATTATTATAAAGTTTGGTTTGTATATTTTCTATATCCCCAAATATCCAGTACATCATATCTATAAAATGGCTGAATTGCGTGTACAAAACACCTCCGTCAAACGCCTTGCTGCCACGCCACGATTGGGGAGTATAGTAACGTTGATCACGATTCCAAAAGCAATTTATTTGAACCATATATATTTCTCCCAAAATATTTTGGTCTATGATACTTTTCAACCACTTTGCGGGTGGTGAATATCTATTTTGCATTACACAAAATATATAATTATTGGGATAATCACTTGCCAAAGTATTACAACTTTCTGAATCAATACCCATAGGTTTTTCAATAACAACATGATGGTTTTCTTTGAGCAACAATTCTGCTTGAGGTGTATGCAAATAATTTGGTGTAGCGATAATTCCCACATCACATTTTTGATTATTTATATAATCTTCAAGCTTTAAAAACGTTTGTATGCTGGGATATAATTTTTTTGCTTCTTGTAATTTATTGGGGTCAACGTCTATTATAGCTCTTAGTTCGCCAAACTCATGTCTGTCAACCATCTGGGCGTGTCGTTTTCCTATATGTCCAAATCCACAAACTGCAAAAGTAACTTTCTTCATCATATATAATAAAGTGTTTTTATAAAGAGGTATTTTGTAATAAACATATTATGAAATATAATCAGTAAGATAGAGGTATTTTTTTGTGAGCGAACCATTCTCTGCTATAGTAGCATTTAGTATAATATCATCAAATTTTTTGCTTAACAAATGTGGCATCACTGAGCGTAATAAATCTTCCCCAAATCCATTTGAAGCATCATAAGGTAATTCGCAAGGAAGGTTTCCCACAGCCATGATATCAATGGTATTGGGCATATATTCTTCTACTTCCGATTCGCTATATTTATGATAACCATATACAGGATTTTCGATGGTGGTAGCCCGTAAAGTTGAGGGCAATGAACCGGGAATATCGCAACTAATATCAGCAATAACTTGTATATTAAAGTTATCTTCTTTCATCTCGGCTCGTGTAAAAAAAGGCGGCACCCCTGGTTTCCAAAGAATACCATTTACTAGCAAATCTGTAACTTGGGTATAAGGTTTAAAAGTACCTTTATAATCTTCCGGATTGTGGTAAAAATCGCTCTTGTCCCATGGCCTACTGTCTTTGTGTTCATAATAGTGTTCTGAACGGAGGTGCACATATATGGGTTCATCAAACTGTTCTTGCAAATAGGCACGTGGTGTTACTTCACGCAAATTAAGTTTCTGAAATAACTCTATCACACCATGGCTTACACGGCCATCGCCAGTTAAACATATTTTGATCGGAGGGATTTGTATATTCTTATATTGTGCCAAAAGTTCATCATAGTTTTTACACAGGTAAGCAGGCTTTAAGTCATATAGTTTTTTCTTTTTGCCATAAGTTAGAAACCCATTGTGTCCACCAACAATGCCGGCATAGCGACCAAAACCCAATATCCTACTTCCATTTTCCCAGGCGAGGGTTTCATAATCAATCAACCTGATTTTCTTTTTGATAATTTCCCGCAAAAGATTGCGGTTATGTGCTTGTTTTTTGATGGTATGCGAAAAAAACAAATAGGTTTTTTTCTCTATCAATAGTTCAACAGGAACCTCTTTAATTCCTAATAATATATCACAATCTGATAAATCTTCAACTAGCTGTAATCCTACATTTTTATATTCTTCATCAGCGATACAACGATGGGGCGAAGGCTGAACGACAATTTCAGCATGCGGGAATGCGATTTTTAGTTTCACACATTGGGCTGGGGTTAAAGCCACCCGCTTGTCTGGCTGTTCCTTGCCTTCTCGTATCAAACCTATTTTTACTTGTTGCATGAGCGGGCAAAGTTAAGAACTAAACGTATTTATATACTAAGCCCTTGCTTGTGCGTCGAGCACTGCGATAGAAACCATATTCACAATTTCACGGACCGAGCTGCCCAATTGTACAATATGAACGGGTTTGTTCATACCTAACAATACGGGCCCTATGGCTTCAGCGGCACCAAGTTCTTGTAATATTTTATAACAGATATTACCCGCACTAAGGCTGGGGAAAATAAGAACATTGGCAGGCCCTCCGACTAATTCACTAAAGGGAAAATTTTCTTCAAGCAAACTTTGATTGAGAGCAAAATTTCCTTGTATATCACCATCCACTATCAAATCAGGGCGGCGTTGTTTCACGAGCTCACGGGCTTTTTGTACGCGTTTTGGGGTATCGCCTTCGGTGCTGCCGAAATTGGTATAACTAAGCATGGCAACACGAGGTACTATATTAAAATTCTCAACAGCTTTTGCAGTGAGCAATGTAATGTCAGCTAGGTCTTCGGCAGTTGGCCTTTGGTTCACTGTGGCATCTGCAAAAAACAATACTCCTTTTTTGGTGAGCATTATATACATTCCTGCTACTTTGTTCACCCTTTCGTCTCGACCTATTATATGCAATGCAGGCCGAATGGTATTGGGATAGTTACGTGTCATACCCGAAATCATAGCATCAGCTTCGCCAACTTCAAGCATCATACAACCGTAATAATTACGTTCACGCATAATCTTTTTAGCATCGTGCAAGCTGACACCTTTTCGTTGGCGTTTTTCAAAATATCGTTGGGCAAACTCACTGCGTTTTGCTTCTTCTGCCATTTGGTCCACAATCTCCACTCCATCCAAATCCAAATTGTTTTCTGCAATCATGGCCAGAATTTTTTCGCGGTTGCCCAAAAGTATTGGAATAGCCAAGCCATCCTCTTTTACAATCTCGGCAGCCTTTAATATTTTATAGGTATCGGCTTCCGAAAATACCACGCGTTTGGGATTGGTTTTGGCCCTTTGCATCACCAACCTCATAAACTTATTTTCATCACCGAGCCTGCTTAGCAATTCTTGATTATATGCATCCCAGTCTGTAATAGGTTTGCGAGCAACGCCACTGTCCATAGCGGCCTTGGCTACCGCAGGGGCAACGGTTGTAATTAGGCGGGGATCCATAGGCTTGGGCAATATATATTCTTTTCCAAAAACTATATTTTTTTGGCTATAGGCAAGATTCACAATTTCGGGAACGGGCTCGTGGGCCAAACTTGCGATAGCAAATACCGCAGCTAACTTCATTTCCTCGTTTATGCAAGTTGCCCTTACGTCTAAAGCACCGCGAAAAATAAAGGGGAATCCCAATACATTGTTCACTTGGTTAGGGTGGTCGCTTCGGCCTGTGGCCATTATAATATCGGGACGCGACGCAATGGCCAAGTCGTAGGCTATTTCTGGGTTGGGATTAGCCATTGCAAATACAATAGGATTAGGGGCCATACTTTGTACCATTTCTACAGATACCACATCGGCCTTGCTCAAGCCCACAAACACATCAGCATCTTTCATGGCTGCGGCCAATGTTGCAATATCCCTTTTTGTAATAAATTCTTTTTTTGAGTCATCTAAATCAGCACGGTTTGTGTTGATTACGCCTTTACTATCAACCATTACCACGTTTTCGCGTGTTGCACCCAAAGCTATAAATAAGCGGGTACAGCTAATTGCTGAAGCCCCGGCACCATTCACCACCAATCTCACTTTTGATATCTCTTTTTCTACCACCTGCAAAGCATTCAGCAACCCTGCTCCGCTAATGATAGCGGTGCCGTGTTGGTCATCGTGCATAATTGGTATTTTTAATTCCTCTTTGAGTCGACGCTCAATTTCAAAACATTCCGGGGCTTTTATGTCTTCAAGATTAATGCCTCCAAAAGTGGGTTCAAGGGCTTTTACGGTTTGTATAAATAATTCTGTATCTTTCGTATTTAGTTCTAAATCGAAACAATCGATCCCTGCAAATATTTTAAATAGGATTCCCTTTCCTTCCATTACGGGTTTGCTAGCTTCAGGACCAATGTCTCCAAGACCTAAAACGGCAGTGCCATTGCTTATTACAGCTACCAAATTCCCTTTAGCGGTATACTTATATACTTCATCAACATTGGCAGCAATTTCTAAGCAGGGTTCGGCCACACCAGGCGAGTATGCTAAGCTAAGGTCTCTTTTGGTATGGGTGGGTTTGGTTGGTATTACTTCTATTTTACCAGGCTTCCCTTCCGAATGATAATTAAGTGCGTCTAGTTTCAGTTTATTGTCTGTCATTATGCTTTATTTGTATGATAATAAGGTAGGTTTTTCGAGAGGTCAAAGGTATAGAAAAGTATGGGTTGTTTAGCCATTATTTATAAGCATATTTTAATATAAAACAAGAAAAATATTTACCATTAGCAGCACACAAGCATATAAAAAGCAAGTCCTTAGTAAAGGTTTTGTTTATATTTGCAACACATATTCAGATTGCTGCTTTTAATAAATACTATTTTTAATGGCGACAAACATATTTACAAAGTTTGCACATCTTATTGATGGCTTACCTATTATCAGGACTATACCTGGTTTTAATTCCCTGCCTGATAAAATCACTCCGTATAACTTAAGGTTTTACAAATTATGTAATTTGGTTCATACATTAGGGATGGGTATACATTTTAGTTGGGTTATTATATTTTTATACTTAGAAGATTATTTAATAGCATATATTAATATTTTTAGTATAGCGATATATGTCTTTAATATTGTAATTAACAGGAGAGGTTATCACTTAGTTTCGGTGTCTATGATGGTTTGTGAAATTATAGCCCACCAATTGTTTGCCGTGAGAGCCTTTGGCTGGGATGCAGGATTTCAATATTAGACCTCTTTCATAATTCAAATAAGAAAAGCCAAATTATAACGGACACTTTATTTTATTGTAGTATCGCTCGCCGCGAACTCCGATAACTATCG
>JAWXAU010000011.1 GCA_034439655.1 Bacteroidota bacterium
AAAGGAAGCCCCGATAGTTATCGGAGTTCGCGGCGAGCGATACTACAATAAAATAAAGTGTCCGTTATAATTTGGCTTTTCTTATTTGAATTATGAAAGTGGTCTAATCTACAATTAGCTAAAATCAGCCGCATGGACTTACTCCTTGCTCCTTACCACTTACTACTACATTTCCCCTATTTTTGAAACATGAAAATTAAGTTATTTTTAATCTGCACCTCGGCAGCAATTGTATTTGGGCTTTCAATTTTTTTTACAACTCAAATTAATTTCTCTAGTGCCGATGGCACGGAAGAAGATATAGATGCCCGCAATAAATGGATGACAGCAATGCTTGCCGACCCTGCCACAGGCCTAATACCTGAGGATATACGTAACAAAGAGCTTGCATTTGCCGCCACACTTCCTATAGCAAATACTTCTAATAAAACAGGATATAACAATTGGCAAAACATTGGCCCCTGGAATGTGGGCGGTCGTACACGTGCATTAGCAATTGATATAATCAATGAAAATATAATACTCGCAGCAGGAGTAAGTGGTGGAATATGGAAAAGCACCGATGGTGGTAAAGTATGGATTCGCAAAACAAAACCCGACCAATTACCTAATGTAACTTGTATATCGCAAAACCCTCAAAAACCCAATATATGGTGGGCAGGCACTGGTGAATATACTGGAAACAGTGCTTCGGGCGGTGGGGCATTTTTTTTAGGTAATGGGTTATATAAAAGTGTAGATGGTGGCGAAACCTGGCAAACGGTTGCTGCAACGGTAGCTAATTCGCCCAACAGTTTTAGCAAAAACATGCAGATGGTATTAAGCGTGGTACATAGCAGTACTGATACCTCGGATCATGTGTTTATGGCAACTTATGGTAATATATATAGAAGCACGAATGGGGGTAAAAACTTTACTTTTATCCGCGGTGGTTCTGGTGCAAATGGTAGCTCAGAATATACTGATATTGCTATTACCTCCACAGGTATAATATATGCTGTTTTAAGCAGCAATGGCCCACAAAAAGGAATGTGGCGAAGTATTGACAATGGAAAAACTTGGGCCAATATCACGCCTGTTTCTTTTTATAATCAATATGAAAGAATAGCCATTGGCATTTCCCCTTCAGATGAGAATCAAGTATATTTTGTGATGCATACAATTAACGAGGGTAAAAAAACCCTCGACTTTAGAGGTAGGGCAGAGTATAATGGTTTTTGGAAATATACTTATGTAAGTGGTGATGGAACAGGGGCTGGAGGTTTATGGGAAGACCGATCAGATAATCTACCCGATGTGGGTGGAGCATTCGGCAATTTTAATACGCAAGGTGGCTACGATTTATATGTTCGAGTAAAACCCGATAATGCAAATATGGTTTTTATAGGTTGCAATAATTTGTGGCGTAGTAGCGATGGTTTCAAAACCAAAAACAATACATCGGCCGTTGGTGGTTATGATATTAAATCAACATTGCCCGATTATAAATTGTATCTCAATCACCATCCCGACCAACACAATTGGGTGTTCTTGAAATCGGATCCTAAGAAAGCAATATGTGCCAATGATGGGGGTATATTTAGAACTGATGATTGTACAGCAAATCCAGTGGCGTGGCAGGATATGAATATTGGCTACCTCACCACACAGTATTATACTGTTGCCATGGATCATGCGGCCAATGGGAAAACTATTATAGGTGGTCTGCAAGATAACGGAACCTGGTGGGGCAATGATGTAAACAATATCCGACTTAAATGGACAGCCTCTTTTGGGGGCGATGGTTCGTACTGCTATGTGCCCGATGGTGCAAACGATTTATATGTATCGAAACAAGAAGGAAAAGTATATCATATACAAGTGGATGCCAATGGAAATGCCACTAAATATGCACGTATTGACCCATCGGAGGGAACAGGTTACGGCTTCATCAATCCATTTATATGCGACCCCAACAAACAAAACAGAATGTATATTGCTGGAGGTACTAAAGTGTGGCGAAATAATGATGTAAATCAGATAGCCCTTAAAACTGTTTTAGATTCTGTAAAAACCATGCAAGGTTGGGAAAAACTAGATAGTACATTTGATACAACGATGAGAATATCTGCACTCACAGTTTCAAAACAACCTGCTAATATTGTATTATATGGAACCACGGCAGGTAAATTATATAAAATGCTCGATGCCCATACGGGGCAACCCTCTCCAATAGAAATTACGGGACAAAATTTCCCGCAAAATGCTTATATAAGTTGCATAAGTATAGACCCATTAGATACCTCCAGAATATTTGTAGTATTTAGTAATTATAATATACAAAGTGTATTTTATACCAATGATGGCGGACAAAAATGGACTGCAATAAGTGGCAACCTGGAACAAAATGCAAACGGTAGTGGTAATGGTCCTTCATGTCGTTGGATTACGATGATGCGACGCAATGGTTTTACAGGATATTTTTTAGCAACAAGTACAGGATTATATGTTACCGATAGTTTGCAAGGAGCAAATACAAGATGGGTATTACAAGCGTATGATATGATCAATAATAATATATGCACGATGATAGATGTGCGTGAAAGTGATGGCCTTGTAATTGTTGCTACACATGGTAACGGTCTATTTGCCACTAACTTCGATAATGCTTGGCAACTAACAGGCATAGCCCCCAAATCAAATGCAAATACTATAACATTATATCCCAATCCTGCACAAGAATATATAATAATAAATTTACCAAACATGCCGCACAAATTTGTACCGATTGATATATATAATATACAAGGGCAACGTGTATGGACAGGAACTACTTTACAACAACAAACGCAAGTGCCCTGTGCTCATTGGCCCGCAGGAAACTATATGATAAAAATTGATATGACGGATAGAAGAGAGGTCTTGAAAATGGTGAAAGAGTAATGGTTCCCGCCGCGGCGGGCTTAATGGTTAATGGCTGACGCCTGATATCGTTGCCGTCGCAACGTTATACTTTCTAAGATTGATATAAGGATTGTTCAGTCTCTCGTTGTTTTTTTTATTAATCTTCATACGGATCCATAATTCCTTGCGATTGATATCCCTGCCTCTCGGTCAACTGCTTTCTATTGATACTGGAAACAATTGCATTCGAATATATATATTGGTCAAGTCCAATTATTAATTTATAGCGAATTGTTGTTTTTATTTGACCTGTAAATTTCGGAATTGAAAACTTCCAGCATTCATTAGATCGAATAAAAACTTTATGACGACTATTCCCCCACCAACTGCTAGGTAAATATTCTATTTCCTGCCATTTTTTATCTACATAAGCTTCTAAAACCACAGAAATTCTACTATCTGAAGCATTAAGTTTTATTGTTGAATCTGATTTATTTACTATATAAAAATTATAACCATTATATTTTTTTGAAATAGTTATGATAGAAGTAGTATCTATTTTTAAAAAGAAACCTTTCTCAATAAAGTTATTTGAGTCATTAAGTATCTTGGGAGTGTTTTCTGAATGTGCAAATCCTCCTAATGCATTAGAATCTTTAATACAGGATGCAACATATTTATTACCTCTTAACATATAATCTATATTGAGGTCAATTGCTGACTGGGCATATATTGTCAAGCCAAAATACATATATGCAATAGTTAAAATTATCGTTTTCATTATATTTATTGGATATAAGATTAACGTGTTAAGATTGACGATGGTTGCATTTGTGCGAAGATACTTAAGAAAATGACCAGTGCGGTAAAGGAGCATATCTTACTGCAGTGATTACAATACTAAAAACTTTAAAGTACTGTGTGTTTTTATATTTTTTGAAATTGATTTTTGGGGAATTGAATATTTGAACTATAAATAAACTAAATAGGGTCTGCTCAAAAACTCAGCCACCAGGAACAATTGTCTATTTTGAATTAAAAGCATAGTATAATGAATAATTATTCTTCTTTTTCACATGA
>JAWXAU010000012.1 GCA_034439655.1 Bacteroidota bacterium
GCGTTTCTCAGGCCCACGGTCATTGTATGCAGGCTTGTCTTCACGTTTTGTATAGGAACGTTTTTCAGGCCCACGGTCATTGTATGCAGGCTTGTCCTCGCGTTTTGTATAGCTGCGTTTGGCTCCTGCACTTGCGGGTTTTTTCGTTGTTTTATTGTATGATGGTTTCATAATATATAATATAATTTGTGCCCTGCACTATAATGGTAAAAGGACGGGTTATTGTGTTTTTTTTGAAAAATAATTGAATAAGAAATATACAGGTATTCCTGCCAATACTATATATAAACCAATGAGTGCATACTCGGGTTTGGCGACTAATAAACAGACCAAAAAAGTGCCTGCTAACAATATATATAATATAGGAAGAAAAGGATATAATACTACTTTATAAGGTCGGTTAATTTCTGGGCGTTTTACTCTTAAAACAAACAATCCTATAATGGTGAGTATATAGAATAATATTACGGCAAACATAATATAATCTAATAAATTACCATAATTACCACTAAGGCAAAGTGCTGACGCCCATATAGCCTGCATCCACAGTGCACGTGCGGGTACGCTTTTACTATTTAGTTTGTTGAGGAATCCAAAAAACAAACCATCGGCCGCCATGCTATAGTATACCCTCGAACCCGAAAGTATACAACCATTTACACAACCAAAGGTAGAAACCATGATAAGAATTGCAATAGCTATAGCCCAAAATCCTCCAGGCATCATTTCGCTTACGCCCATAGCTACGCGGTCGTCGGTGGCATAAGCAATACCATGCTCAGCGGCACTAGCTGCTGCTGTGGGAATTCCATGTATAGGGAGTACACTCAGATACATCATATTGGTAAGTATATATACCAATGTTACCATGCCCGTTCCCAATAGTAACGCCTTAGGAATATTTCGTTGTGGATTCACAATTTCATCGCCTGCAAAAGTTACGTTATTCCATGCATCACTGCTGAATAAACTACCTACCATTGCCGAACCTATTACAAACAACAAAGCCAAACCGCTTGGGTTTGTAATGATTTCTTTTCCATCAATAACTTTATAGCTTTTTGCATCCCAGGCGTTCTGAAAATTATGAGATAATGTTTCCCAATTTGCTGCCAATAAAATTCCCAGTATAATAAGTAAAACCAATGCTCCTATTTTGGTTACCCCAAAAATATTCTGTATCCATTTCCCATTCCGCACCCCTTGCGAATTGAGAAAAGTAAGCAATACTATAATACCAATGGATAATATTTGAGCGGCTGATATCGCTAATCCCATTACTTCAAATAGTATATGTTTTTCACTAAACCAAGGGAAAATAACAGCGGTGTATCGTGCAAAGATGACCCCAACGGCTGCAATCGTTCCCGTTTGTATCACTGAGAATAAAGTCCATCCATATAAAAATGCAATGGGTTTGCCTAATGACTCTTTCAAATATACATACTGTCCCCCTGCTTTTGGAAACATTGAAGCGAGCTCGCCATAACATAAAGCACCAGCCATGGTAATCACACCTGTAAGCACCCAACATAGCATTAACCATCCCGAAGAACCCACAGTACGGGCTATATCCGCAGAGACCACAAAAATTCCAGAGCCTATCATCGTTCCCGCCACTAGCATAGTAGCGTCGAACAAGGTGATCTCTTTTTTAAATGCAGACATGGGTTGTATAATAATTGTATAGTTAGAATGCAGCTTGCTTCCTAACTAACAGCTTCAATATAAGCGTGCAAAGTTAAGACTATAATAGGGTTTTCTCGCAATAAACCCCAAATAAAAATCAAAACAAAAAACCCGACACTTATGCCGGGTTCTATCAAAGCTTCGTCTGTATTACTTTCTTACGGGGGCTGCGGTGGGAACTTTTATCTTCAATGGAGTACCTCCTTTACTGCCACTTCCTTTACTGCCTCCCACTTGTCCTCCGCTGCTGCCACTAGTTTTTCCTCCATTATTGCCATCATTTTTGTTGTCGTATACTGGGGTACTTTTGGTGTAGCGTTGTGGATAGCTGCTAGTACTGGTATTGAAATTATGTTTGGTTTTTTGTTGGCTATACGACATCTCATCCAAATCGAAAAGTAAACCCAATCGCAGCACAAACATATTGCTGGGTGTCGTATTTATTACTGGATTATACGAGGCAGTACTGCCATTAAACGGCGTGCGTTTTACATCAATAAAGTTAATATTGGTACCACTATATAATGTTCCTCTCAAGTCTACTGAAACACCGGGTATCCAGTGCCAGCGAAGTCCGGCACTCATGCCGTATTGCAGTGCCCATGAGCTTAACTGCGTATTCGTAGTTTCTTCGTAGCCTTGTATTGTTTCATAGCTGTTCACCGTTTGAAATGTAGACATGTTTCTCAACCCAATTACTCCATCTACAAAAGGTTTAAGACGACGGTTGCCAAACTCGGCACGGGCGATCAAATCCATGTGGAAGTTCATATTATATAATCGTGTGTAACCACTGTCGTTATTGGGGGTGGCAAGGGTTACATTTTGTTTACGACTTTGTCCGTTCCACAAAAATCCCATCGAGCCGCCTACTGATACTCCTATATATTTTGCTTTAAGTATATCGCCAGTCATCAATTCCAAATTGATACCAATGCCAGGGCGGTAGCGATAATTTCCTGAGTCGTTTTTCATGCCCAGAGGTACCATACCTGTTAAGTGAAAACCCAGCCAGGGTTTATCATAACGATAGCGTTTGTTGCCTAAAACTAAATTGGCTAATTTGGCACTGTCTGGATTGTTTTGTTCATGGTCTAATATATTTACTGTATTAGCAGTCAATTTATAAGATGGGAGTGTGGCTAGGGTGTTAATAAATTCTGTGCTTTGCTTGGTGTGTATTTTCGCAATTATTGGATCGGTAGTTGATGCCTTTGAAATTTTTAATTTCATGGCTGCTGTATTCGCAGTTTGAACCTTATTTGTAGGCGTCTTAGAGCTATTAATACCAGCATTATAATTTGCAGTATTTTGCTTGGTAGCTTGTGTTGTAGGATTGGCATTGGCCACTTGCGAATTATTTGTGAGGTTGTGATTTGTAATACTTGGATTTGTTTGGTCTGCGTTAGCAGTTTGCAGGGGGCTATAGTTATATATACTTATAGCAGCAATACCGGCGATTAAAATAGTCATAATAGCAATTGTTTTTAGTTTGGTTGATTTGTTAGGGTCCCGATAACTATCGGGGTATATAAATCCTCCTTTTCTGTTTTCGTTATCGTTCAGCTTCTGTTGCATCTTTTCCCACGCGTTAGGATCAAATGCTTCCTCGGCCTTGCTCAAGCGGCTGTTGAAGAGTTGGTCTATATCTATTTTTTTATCGTTCATTATATATATAATCTTTTTAATAGTTCAGTTGGTTTAGCATTTTTTGTAATTGCTTTCTAGCTTCGGCCACATGCCATTTGGAAGTGCCTTCGCTTATCTTTAAAAGGTCTGCAATCTCTTGATGCTTGTATCCTTCTATTGCAAACAAATTAAATACGGTGCGGGTTGCCTCTGGAAGTTTTTGTAATAATAACATCAGGTCCGCTGCTTGCAAATTATCGGTGAGATTCTCCGCAATACCTGCATCAAAGTTTTCTGCCATAGGTTCTTCTTTGTAGCGAAGTCTTGTCCTCACAGCATCCATTGCGGTGTGAAATACGATACGCCTTACCCATCCTTCAAAACTGCCCGTAGAATTATAGTTATCTAAGTTGGTGAATACTTTCAAAAACCCCTCGTTCAAAATCTCCAAAGCTTCATCGCGACTAGCGGCATACCGTAAGCACATTGCCATCATTTTACCAAAGAACTTTTTGTACAACGCTGCCTGACTAAGTCGGTCATTTTTTTTACAACCCTCAATAATTTTCAGCATATCTGCCTCAACAAATTCTTGTTGTTTGGTCTCGGCTTGTGCTATTTCACTTCGGGTTGACATATTATAATTGCGTTGTCAAAAGGTTAGTCGAACTTCGCCTTGCAAAAGTTGGGCAAGTTGGGAAATAAATTTTTAAGTGATTGAAATTAAGGGATATAAAAATTGTTTTTAAGATCATACAACCATTCCTTTTTTTTGGAATCTAAGAAATTATATTTGTCTCCTATTTAAATCAATTACTCTTAAAATAAAATTATTCATTATTCAAAATTACCCAAAAATTTAAAATGTTTCAGTTTACCTACCTTTCAGAACTTTTTTTCTTAAGCCTCTTTTATTTTCTGTTTAAGCAGGCAAAAGCTATCAGTTATGGGACACCGCTATCAGTTAATAATGATACTAGTTATTACACTTTGCCCTTTAGCACAACTGTTACGGTTGCTCCCAATCCATTTACTGTTTCTGTTTCTTTTGTTTTAAGTAGTAATGAATCTAGCCAAATTACGGTTGTTTTTAAGATAGTAGATTTAAACATGCAAGAACAATACACGCAGAGTGTAACCATTGATGCATAACTTAGGTAGTCTTTCTGCCGGTTATTACTATAATATGGCTGGGCAAACCTATACAAAGATTCATAAACAATACACTAAGTATTTTGCCAAACCCATACAATTGAACGATAGTATTTTTATGATAGGATTAAATTTGCCCGCCACAAAAAATACTTCTCACGCTGCATTATATACGCTTGACAGCAATGGTAATTTAGCTGAGTTTAAAAATTTATACCGTATTGGGCAGGTTGATACAAATTGGTTATATTTAACACATGTACACCAAGACAAACAAGGCAATTATTATGCTTTTGGACTTATTGGTTATAACGATCAATATGCTGCATTAGGTTATATGCTTAAGGTTGATAGCTATGGGAACAAGGTAGCGTTAAAATATTATAGAGGTACTGGCAAGGATTTTCATTTTGAAGCTATAGTATATGATACTATTACAAATAGTTTTATTATAACAGGCTCTGCCGAACAAGAGACCCCGAACAAATTATATTCATTTGTGATGCGGATAGATAGCAATGGTAATTATACGCATTACAACACATTTAGGCAGGAGTATGAATTTATTCAAATAAAACACGAATGGAATGCCCTTATCTTATCAGGTAGTCATTGGGAACCTCTTGATTCACAAATTAAAGAAACAGCCCCTGTTATACGCTATTTAAGGTTGGATGACCTTACTTCAAAATGGAAACATCCTTTATATTATGGGGAGACGGATGGATATTTTGGATACAACTCTTATTCAACCCCAAATGGTTATATTTATTTTAATGCCGATATTAAGAAAAATACAAATGGATTTAACTCAAACAATCATATAATAAAATTAGATACCAATGGGCAGATATTAAGCTATACAGCCACTTGCTCAAAAGATAGTTTAAAGTCTCTAGAAGCAGGATATCAGTTAGATGATAGTGTAAATATAGAAATAGGAGCTTATCGGAAACCACCATACTCAAATTGGGATTGGAAGTTTTTGATAAGAAAATCATCATTGAGTGGTAAAGTATATAATGAATGGATATGGGATAGCAATGTGTCGGGCACATATTATCCTAATATTCTTCATACATATAATAATACATCCTTAGTTGCTATTAGATTGGGAGAATCTTTAAGTTACACCCCCTTGGTATTAATGAAATTTGATAGTGATTTAAAACGCATACCTTTTGATGAAGGAGCTAAACCTATGGAGTATATGCCAAATATAAAGAAAGGGGATACTTTGTATGTAGATGGGGGAACAGATACTGTTTATTTGTATAACAAAACTTCAATTTGGGAAAGTATGAAGGAAGAGAAAATATAAAAAATGTATATCATATATTCCCCAATCCTACTAATGATTTATTGTATATTAATGGTTTGCCGCCACAAAAAACAAATATAACATTATATGATGTGCTGGGTAAAAAAGTGTTTAGTACTTTTACCAGCGGAGAGAAATTGTACAATATAAATGTCGGGCATTTACCAAAAGGATTATATATAATACTTGTTGGACATATTTCTCAAAAGATTGTGGTAGAGTAGGCTATTTGCCAAAGTCGAAAGGCTTTTTATTTCATATATAACCACAAGTCATCAGTCGCTGAGTGGCAACCACACAGGATTTGCCTGGATAAAATTAAAAAAAGCAAAATAATATTTTCACTTCAAACGCCTAAACCCCTCATCATCCCTGTAGTTGCGGTCAACAGACCATATCTCATTGTTATTATACATATTCTTTAATTCAGTTTTTGTATAATACAATTCTTCATCCTTCGCAAAATAATCTTCATCATTTAGTTTATAGGGAATTTGTTTATATTGTAAATTATACCGAAACTCAATATATAATAGTCCAAAAAAAGGGGGACTAATCCCCCCGCATCCCGATAATTATCGGGATTAAGCGGGGCTTTCGGGATGTAGTTCGGCATACCATTCTAAAAACTAAATCCACCAAAGGCGGAGAACTATTTTAGTTTAAGAATTGGTATTATATACATCCCCAATCATTGAAGCATTTATATATTCCTCGGTTTTTTTTTCTTCCAGTTCCTGCAATCAATATGCTAGTGATAAATAGAGCAATTATCAGTAGCAACCATGAATATAAATAAAAAGGTGTCCCGGTTTTATCTGCATAATGCCATTGTATGGTATCACTCCTTAAAGGTTCCGTGCAAACATTACAACGAATTTCAACTGTCTTATCGTCAGAAGGAAAGTGCGGAATATAAAATAAATGAAAATAATCTCTATATACTTTTACCCTATGGTCGAACACCCCGCAACTTACAAGTTTGCTCATTGTCAGTATATTTTTTTATTCTCGCAGTTTTAGTGCCGTAAATAAAAGGCATATATAATTTAGTATTACCGTCCTATTATATTACCGTCCGACTTTAGTCGACGGTAATATAATAGAATTATTCTCTCCCTCTCAACAAATGAAAACTACCATTTTGTATAATGGTTTGCAAGTCGAGGAATGATACTGATTCCATCGTGTACACATATACTCCGGGCTCGGCTAATACACCATTAATTTTACCATCCCAACCACTCATGGGGTCATTGGTTAAGAATACCCGTCCACCCCAACGGTCAAATATTTCGAAACGATATTTAAGTTTGTTATTATAATCTGCTCCGTGTACAAATGATATAGTAGGTTTAAAAACCTCGTTCAAATTATCATTGTTCGGGGTAAAAGCATTGGGGAAAAAAACTTTGGCTGGCAATTTCACACAGGCCATATTCGACATACTATTGGCAGGGTTTAGTGGGTCGTTTTCTACAGCAACTATATGGTAACAAAATGCTGAATCTATATAGTTTCTAATAACCTTGTCTGTATAAGTGGTATCGGTGGTAGAATCAATTACATCGTAACGCAATTTGGTATAATTATATAATTCTATACGGTAATTTTTTACGCCATTTTTCCATTGCTTATATTCATTCCAATGCAAATAGGTTATATCATCTTTATTAGTTCCGCGTAGTACTATATTATTGCCTTCATTGCCCGCAGGTCCCACTACCAAGCATTGGTCTTGTCTAATAATCTTATAATGATAAATGCTGTTTTCTATATCTACATATCGGTCTTCATACTCGGGTGCTTTCAATGTTTGATATAATAAATAAGGCCCTTTGCCATACTGCCGCATCATAAAAAACCTATTGGTTTTGTCCCATATATTATTCGTATCCCAGCTTATTAGCAAATAATTATTATCGACCACCGTTACATTTTTTAAATATATAGGAGTATCGGGCCCTAGGTAATTGGGGTGTTGAGAGGTAAGGTTACTCATGGAAGTGTCGCCTGTAATCGTATTTGCAGCTATAATATAATAAAAATATAAGGAGTCGCACAAATTCGAGTCTATATAACTTGAATCATCGGTGAAGTATGCAATGGGTGCAAAATAACCCGTGAAAGAGGTAGACCTATATAAAGTATGTGGTACTGGTTTGCTATTTATTAAAGGCCATCCGTGGTAAGGTCTCCAATTCAGTACATGGGCGTTTTTGCCAATGGTATCAATATTGAGTAAAATATTATTATGTACCCAACCTTTTAAAGTATCAGCAAAACAGCGGTCTTCAGCAATTACTTCATAGTCGTATAACTGTGTTCCAACTGGAGCATTTTTATCTATATATACGGTATCGTTTAGGGTAGTACTTGTATATAATAAAGTGTTCACCCCATTAATATTTCTATATAATTTATAATTATAGAAATAAGTTGAGGGGCATTTACCCCAAACTACTTTTATATCCTGATTATTCAGTACTGTTGCATATATAATAGATGTGGCTGGATTAGGCTGCTGTGCCAATATCCTTACCAAGGTATCTTTTGAAATAGTTGTATAGCACTTACCATCTGTTTCTACATAAACTGATACTGGGAAATGCCCTGCATTCTTAAATATATAATCTGGATTTACAATATTGGCAGTATCGGCATTGTCATTCGGGTCACCAAAATCCCAATGTACTTTCACTATAGAACCCAATGATTTTTGTATGAGTATAAATGATACTTTTTCACCGAAACAGAACTCTTTCCCCGTGTAGTCGAACTCGAAATTGGGTGTATCGGTTACCCGCACCAAATTGGTATATATTGCTGAATCGACGCAGCCCGCTATATTCTCTACTTTTAATTTAACAGTATAATTACCCAGAACCGTAAATACCTTGGAAGTATTGATATTGGTATCGTCTACGATTCCATCGTTGTTGAAATCCCATTCATGTTTGAAGGCTGCAAAAGAGGAATCATAAAAATTCACCTTCAAATTTGCACACGCTACAGTATCCGAAACGGAGAACTTTGCCTTTGGTCTTTGATACACCAAGACGCTATCATCGGAGAAGAACAGTTTTTTACAACTTCGGTTACTATCTATTCCGTACATATAAGGTCGGTATATTTCGTATAAATTATTTTTATTCAGCAAATTATAGGTAAAGGTAGGATTGCCACCACTGCTATCCAAACCTCCAATATCATTATATAAATAAGTAGTAAGGCAATTTTGTGAAGTATTTTTAATTGTAACCTGCAACGGATCGCAACCCGCAGCACTTATCATATCAAAAGAAGGCACTGGGCCATTTAGTTTTATATAATTAGGTTTTATAATGGTGCTATTACAACCTATATTATCCGTAACTTTAAACGTGATATCCCATTTGTTTTTACCTTTTTTAATATCATATACATGCGATACTTTTTTAAGGTAGCCGGCAATAGTTGCTGACCCATCACCAAAATCCCATTCATAATAATCGTTGTTCAGCGATTTAACATAGAAAGTAACTGTGGAAGGGCCACAATATCTAACCGTATCTGGCGAATAAAAATCGACAAATATTTTTTTAGCTTTCACGTTGTAGGTGGCAGTGTCGCTGCATCCCACTTGAGAAAAAGCAATCATGCTCACTTTAATATTTCCAGAGTCATTAAACAATAATTTGGGATTGGAAACAGAATCATTGGGCAAAAATTCCACTTTGCCAGGTGGCGTAGAATACCATTTGAACTTGGTGGACAAACCTGATTTGTTGACGGTGTATACCGTATCGCCCACACAGGGTGTATTGCTCGTCATTTTAAAATTGGCATATAATCCTGCACAACCTTTAAATACATCGGGATAATTTACATTACAACCCATACTGTTTGCTATTTGCAGCGATACTTTAAAACATCCTGTAACGGGCATTACTACATTGGTTGTAGGAGAGTCCGGCTGACTAAAACTAACATCCAAGTTATCGGAAGTCCAGTAATAAACTACGGTGTCGTTTGGGTTTCCAGCATGAACATTATACATCAATTTAGAGCCCACGGAGAAAGCTAAGGGTACACAACTTTGTGTATAATTTACCATGCCTATTATATCGAGACCATTCACCGTTACGGCATTGTATTTCACGAAAGTGTCTTGGCAAGTAGCCGTCCCATATATGTGATATATATCATAACTCCCCACTTTGGGAAGCGGAGTTGAAACCATAGATCCACCCATGGTGATTTTCACATTGGCACTATCGTGGTGTTTAATGATCCAGTTATAAAAAGGGCTTTTAAATTTGGTGACGGGTAAGCTAGTTAAAGTAAGGCTTTGCCCTAAGCATAGCACATTGGTATTAATTTTAAAATCGGCCTCGGGCAATAGCACATGCACAATAGCTGAGTCCTTAACCGTATCGGCACAGCCGCCCATATTATAAGCAATAAAAACCGCTGCATATATTCCAGTATCCTTAAACATTATTTTGGGATTGGCATTGGTATCGGTGGCTATGAGGCTGTCAAAATTTTTGGTATATATTTTCCATATATATCGCGACTTGAACTTATCTGAAAATCCAGAGCGTTGGGAAGAAAAATTTACCTTCTCGCCTGTGCAACATTTATTGGGGGCGGCTGTTATTTGTACACTGTCGGGCTGTAATATTTTTATGTATTCACTTTTTACAGCTTCCGAGAAACAGGTGTCGTCATAGGCCTGTAGCGATACTTTAAATTTACCATACTTTTTGTATATATGGCTTGGGTTTAAAAGCGTTGAACTGTCTATTACTTTACCAGCACTATCATAGAACAACCATTTATATTTGATGTTTTTATTGGAATTGGCAATAGTTTGATTGATGAAGGTAACAGTATCGGGTGCAACGCACAGGGTTTTATAATTGGCATCGAACTCGGCACGTAATTCATTCGCATATAAAAATGGATTGATTATCGTATCCACTTCGCAATCATCATAGCTAACCCTGATAGTAACTGCATAACTACCGCCTTGCGATAGATTAAAATGCATAGAATCGCAAGTAAGCGAAGAGTCGAGTATAGTAGGGCCTGGCGGGTTAAAATCCCATTGTACTCGCTTCAGCAAACCACTGGTAATAGATGCCTGTGCCATAATTGTATCAGACAAACAAGCATATTTGCGGTCTATTTTCCATTTCACTTTAGGTTGGTTATATACCGTAATTGCTTTTATTTTATTGTATTTATAAGTACATCCTTGTATGGTACTTATTTGCAAAGACACATCGTAATCTCCTGGTTTTGTGTAGGTAACTTTAGGCGACTGTACATTGCTTGATGTAGGTTTGGCATTAGGGAAGCCCCAATTATAAGTTTTCACCTTTTGCCCATTCAGCAACATAAGTGGAACAAAATTGGAAGTAAACGGAGGGCATCCATTGTATTTGCTGGCATTAAAATCGAGGCCGACACTGTCCCAGACGGTTACCGCTGAATCCATAATTTGCGAAGCCACACACCCATCAGTCGTGCTTATTTTAATACTTATTTGCTTAAAGCCGATGCTCCCAAAAGTATATTTTATCTGTCGACTTGTATCAGTCAACTTCACTCCATCTATCACCCACTCCCGGGTTTTCACCATCAGGGTAGAGTCGGTTATGGTTACGGTATCCGTCTTTTTGCAGAGGTTGCTCGTGTTGGTAAAAACCAGAATATTGACATTGCCATTAATTTTGATATAATTATATTTGTTCACGTTGCACACTGCGGCATTGGGTAGTACAACTTTGAGCTTCACATCAAAAATACCTTGAAACTTATATAAATTATATTTTACGCTATCAGAATAGGAAGGAAAGGTAAAACCATTGCCAAAATCCCATGAAAAAGTACTCCCTGCCTGAAAATTTTGAACGGCGAAACGGATTGTAGTGGGGGCACAACCTTGGGTCGTATCGGCTTTGAAAGTGAGAAAACTACATTGGGCAAACCCTAGTATGGGCAAGCAAAACAGCGTAATAATAAGTACTATTTTCTGTAGATTTTTCAATGCATATATTTTGTTATCGTGCTCAGTTGGTCGCCATATATAGACTTCAAAAAGTCATAATGGTTGCCTTCACAAAGTTAGTTTTTTTGCTACGTAATAACAAATCTTTTTTAAAAGATTATGTTATTATTTTTAAGTGCTGATTTCCATGCTTATCCATGTTAGATTTGCCGAATGCATACTCAACAAAAAACAATTTTAAAACAATTGCAGACGATATCCAGTGTTGGAAAAGCTTGTACTTTGGATTTATAGAATATTGGCATTAGGAAAATATCAAATTTGAAGTACTAGAACTCCTGCATTCAATATAAAAAACTGAATGCGTTTTCGGGCAGTCATCATGATATCTGGATGTTATATACTTTTCGTTGTGCCGTGTTTTATGCAACAGAACAAAACCATGAGCCAGAAAAACTGAACTGGTGGTATTGGAAAGAGAAAACTTATAATGAATAATTTGTTTGCAGCCTGATTCTGAATAAATTTATTTTCTATAATACGTCTTACTATAATTATCATAATCGCCAACATGTACTTTTATCCAAATGCCAAAATGATTCATGGCTTTTAATTCCATTTTGCAGAAGAAGGCGGTGTAATGGAAATTATTTGGAATTGCTTGATATTGCACGCCCTGAACAATATTGTTATAGTGTGAGAATTTATTGAAGCTATATAATGAGGGAGCAAAAAACGGATTTATTGTCATAGGTTTTGCAAAAGTAAATTTACTCAGATTACGCTGTGCAAAAGATGCAGAAGTATAAAACATTGCTGTAAAAATAATATAATATATTTTTAGTTTCTTCATCGTGATATTTTATGCAATGTACGGGGTTTTGTTTTATATAGTTTTTAAATTATTAATATTATCATAGTCTTCATTCAATCATTTCACCCCGATAGCTATCGGGGATAGTTAAAGACTAGTATATTTGCAGTGAGAATTTGAAATTAGGTGAGTTTTTAGATGAGGTATTAAAAGGCCAAGCAAATCAATTGGTTACTGACCTTGCTCGTCCCAAAAAAAACCTGCACCTCAGCGGACTCACAGGCTCGGCAATGGCTTTGAATCTTGCCGCAGTGCTGAGCAAATACAAAATGCCGCTTTTATTCGTTACCGATAATGCCGATGAAGCAACTGCATTGTTAGGCGATTTACAATCATTACTCGAAGGGCGTGTGGTGAATTTATTTCCAGGTTCCTTCAAAAAAAGTTTTCAATATAAGCAGCCCGATAATTCATTAATTCTACAAAGAGCCGAAGTTTTAAATCGCTTATCGGCAGCCACACATAAAGAAATAATTGTGAGTTGGCCTGAGGCATTGGCCGAAATGGTATTGGAACAGGGTGAACTCAAGAAAAGCACGTATCATTTAAAAGTAGGCAATAGTTTGGATATCGATTTTATGATAGAGTTTTTGAACGAGCATCATTTTGATAGAACTGATTTTGTATATGAAGCAGGATTTTTCGCTATTCGTGGTGGTATCATTGATGTATTTTCTTTTGCAAACCCCTACCCTTACCGCATAGAATTGGATGGAGATAAAATAGAAACTATCAGAGAATTTAATCCTGCCGACCAACTTTCTACCAAAAGATTAGATTTCTTTTCTCTAGTTCCAAATATACAAACTGCTGCTGCCATTCAAAGTCGTCAGTCGTTTTTTGATTACTTGGATAAGGACACTATCATATTCACCAAAGACTTACAATATGCCAAAGAGACTATAGATAAAATTGCGAAAAAGGCAGCAGGAGAAATTATAAGCTTGGAAACTCCCGAAGGTGATGTGTTTGAAGTGAAAGCTCTTGATTTATTTGAGCTCACCGAGGATTGGATGCAGAAAATACAATCTTTCAAACTTGTGGAATATAGTCATCGACAAATGCTGAAAAATACTACCGAGATTGAATTTAAAACTTCGCCTCAACCCTCCTTCAATAAAAATTTTACGCTCATTCGTGACGACTTTAAATTGTTAAAAGAAAAAGAATATAAGATATATGTTTTTAGTGAAAGCGGCAGGCAAATAGAAAGACTATATAGTATATTTGATGACCTGGATCCCGACATAGAATTCGAACCTATATTTCATGCTATCACTGAGGGTTTTATTGACCATCAATTAAAAGTAGCTTGTTATAGCGAGCACCAACTATTCGACAGATTTTACCGGCATCGTGGTCGCGAACAATATTCACGCAATAAAGCAATCACACTTAAAGAACTTCGTGACTTAAAAACTGGTGACTATGTAACGCACGCCGACCATGGTATTGGCAAGTTTGCGGGACTTGAAAAAATGGAGATGAATGGGAAGTTGAACGAAGTAGTTCGATTAATATATAGAGACAATGATTTATTATATGTGAGTATAAATTCGCTACATAAAATTGCAAAATATGTAGGAAAAGATGGCACCGAACCACGACTGCACAAACTAGGAAGCGACGCTTGGGACAAGCTGAAACGCAATACCAAAGCAAAAATAAAAGATATAGCTCGCGATTTAATAAAAATATATGCAGCCCGCAAATCTACACCTGGCTTTGCTTTCACACCCGATAGTTATTTGCAAACAGAGTTGGAGGCATCGTTTATATATGAAGATACACCCGACCAAGCAAAGGCCACCGAAGACTTTAAAAAAGATATGGAAAGTCCCCATCCGATGGACCGACTAATATGTGGAGATGTGGGTTTTGGCAAAACCGAAGTGGCGGTGCGTGCGGCTTTCAAGGCAGTATATGATAGTAAACAAGTAGCTATATTAGTTCCCACAACTATATTGGCTAGTCAACATTATCGTACTTTTAGGGAACGCTTAAAAGACTTCCCGGTGAGTATAGATTTCTTAAATAGATTTAGAACGGCCACCGAACAAAAAGATATATTAACGAGATTAAAAAGCGGAAAAATTGATATAATCATAGGAACACATCGCATACTTTCAAAAGATATGCAGTTCAAAGATTTGGGATTGCTAATTGTAGATGAAGAACAAAAATTTGGTGTAGTCGCCAAGGAAAAATTAAAACAAATGCGTATTAATGTAGATACGCTCACCCTTACTGCTACGCCCATTCCACGAACTTTGCATTTTAGTTTGATGGGTGCTCGTGATTTAAGTATCATAAATACACCACCGCCCAATAGGCAACCTGTTACCACCGAAATGCATCCCACAAATGATGATATAATACGTGATGCAATTAATGAAGAAATACAACGTGGTGGGCAAACATTTGTAATACATAACCGTGTAAAAGATATATATGATATTGCTGATAAAATTCGTGAACTGTGTCCGCAAGCTAGAGTGGGTGTGGGTCATGGACAACTGGAGGGTCATGAGTTGGAAGAGGTTATGATTAAATTTGTGGAAGGAGAATATGATGTATTGGTGGCCACAACTATTATAGAAAGTGGTTTGGATATTAGCAATGCAAATACGATTATCATAAACAATGCACACATGTATGGCCTAAGTGATATACATCAAATGCGTGGGCGTGTGGGTAGAAGTAATAAGAAAGCATATTGTTATCTATTGGTTCCATCATTATCTATGCTTACCGAAGATGCCCGCCGAAGGCTGAGTGCCGTGGAAGAGTTTAGCGAACTGGGAAGTGGATTTAATATAGCCATGCGTGATTTGGATATACGTGGTAGCGGAAATTTATTGGGTGCCGAACAAAGTGGATTTATAGCAGAAATTGGTTATGATATGTATCATAAAATTTTGGATGAAGCAGTTCACGAACTCAAAGATGAAGAATTTGCAGATTTATTTAAAGACGAACCTATTATAGAAACCAAGAAAGATGTTATTATAGAAACCGATGTACAAATGGTAATTCCTGATAGTTATGTGCGAAGTGGAACGGAGCGATTAAGTTTATATAGTGAGCTCTCAAACATCACTAAGGACGAGGATTTGCAGAAGTTTGCTTACAAATTAAAAGATAGATTTGGTAGCTTACCGCCCGCAGTGATAGATTTATTAGATGGGATGAAATTGAAGTGGGCAGGTCAAGTATTATTATTAGAAAAAACGACACTCAAAAATAAAACTTTGGTATTATACTTCCCCTTAGGTGTGCAAAACTCATATTATGAAGGTCCGCTATTTGGGCGAATTATTAATCATATAAATAGCAATCCATCTCGTTATAAATTGGGTCAGTTTAAAACACAGCTAACGCTTACAGTGCAGAATGTGATGGGTATTCCTGCGGCTACGGAATTGGTAGTGGAGTTGGGAAGGTTTTCACTGTAATTAGTCATTCTGTTCGCCGCGGCGAACAGAATGACTAATTACAATATTATTTTTTCAAAATCCAATTTATTATAATACTACTTCTTCTTCCCTTGCGTTAAAATCAATCGCAATGAAGTATCCTTTGTAATATATGCCCATGCCCAATTAATAAATATAATCAATTTATTTTTCACACTGAGTATAAGCATGAGGTGCAAAAACATCCAAACCAACCACGCAAAATATCCCTTAAATTGTATAAAGGGTAAATCGACCACAGCCTTGTTACGACCAATAGTGGCCATGGAACCAAGGTCTTTATATTCAAATTCTTTAGTAGATTTATTATAATATATAGCTTTCAAATTCTTGGCTAATAGTTTCGCCTGATTGATAGCCACATTTGCCAATTGGGGATGGCCCTTTGGATACTTTGGTGTTTCCATGGAAGCTATATCACCAAGAGCAAAAATATTTTCCGAGCCTTCCACTTTATTGATGCGATTTACTTTAAATCTATTGCTGTTTGTTATGATACTTATAGGAAATCCCGGTATGGTATTTCCTATAACACCAGCTGCCCAAATTACTGTTTTTGTTTTGATAGTTTCACCTGTGCTCAAAGTTAAAAATTCACCATCATAGTCTTTTACAAAAGTTTCGGTATATATGGTAACGCCCATTTCTTGCAAATACTTTTTCGAAGCATTTTTTGCAGTAACACTCATACTATTTAAAGTATCTTTACTACCTTCCACTAAGGTGATATTAAATTTAGAAAAATCGATTCCTGGAAAATCTTTGGGCAATATATGTTTCTTTATTTCAGCAAATGCTCCTGATAGCTCAACCCCAGTGGGACCAGCACCTACAATCACTAAATTAAACAAACTTTCTTTTACATGTTCTTCCGCCGATATAATATTTTCGAAGTTTTGTATGATGTGATTTCTAATAGTAATTGCATCATAAGTTGTTTTTAAGGTCAGTGTATTTTTACTGATATTTTCATTGCCGAAAAAATTTGTTTTGCAACCTATTGCAATCACTAAGATGTCATATTCAAATTCACCTATTGTGGTAGCAATTTTATTATATATTTGATTTACACTTAATACTTCGGCAAGCCTTATTTGAACATTTTTATTTTTCTTGAAAATATTTCTTAGCGGAAATGAAATGCTTGATGGCTCAAGCTGTGAAGTAGCAACTTGATAAAATAGGGGTTGAAACTGATGGTGATTGATTTTATCAATGAGCAGGACCTCAAATAATTTTTCATCGAGTGTTTGAATAAATTGAATTCCTGCAAAGCCTCCACCTATTACAATTACTTTTTTTTTAATCTGCATATAGTGTATTACAACAATCCAAATAGGATTAGGTTTTACTTATTGTTTTCTCTTATTAAGTTTCTCCAATATTTTCGCTGAAATGGTATCAGAATAAATTCCATAACCTGTTACCAAAATACCTTTAACACCCGTCTTTGATTCGATGGCATAAACCACAGCTTCATCTGCAGGGTCGGAGTCGCCTTCGTAGCGGTATACGTCTACAATCTCAAAATCATCCACTTCGAATTTCCCTGTATGGCAAACAAGGCAGTTTTCTTCTAAATTGAAATCAATATTAAAGCCGTTTCCTAAGCTTACTAATAGCAGTTGATACTGTATCGTAGTGAAAATATTCTTCCATATCGATTATACCGAAACTCAATATATAATAGTCCAAAAGAAAGGGCTAATTCCCCCGCAAGTTTGCGGGGCTTTCGGGATGTAGTTCGGCATTACCATTCTAAAAACTAAATTCGCCACAGGCGGAGAACTATTTTAGTTTAAGAATTGGTATTATATAAGAAAATAGTATTGAATCGGGGCTTGAAAATTTCGTTTCGCTTCATTCAATATTTTATTTATAATTGTGCTTATTTCTGTAGCCTTGGTCTGGGTGGTCGCAGCAGCAGTATGAAATCATTTGCATTTTTTCAACATTTGACTCAGTAATGTTTTATCCCAGTACTTTTTCGGAGTGATTTTTTTATATCTTTTCAAATAGAATTTGCTTTCCTTACAATTACCCAAAATATAGTGGCAGAATGATATATCCCAAAGGACCGCAGTGTAATCCGATTTATGAGGAAGTGCTTTTTCAAACATACCAATTGCAGCTTTTATATATTCCAAATTCTCAGTTTTCATATAGATTCTGTAATAACACCAAGCCAAATCTCTATAATATAATTGGATACTTTTTGAAATCAGATTGGTGTCAAAAGTTTCCATGTTTACTTTGGCCTGATAAAATGTTGCACTATCAACAGGTTCGCAAGACAGTTTTGACAAACTATCTCTCATTAATTTATAATCTTGGCTTTGGGCACTTGTCAAATTATTGATTAAAAGGAAAATTATAATCAGTTGCATCGTTTTCATCATATTTATAAGGTCTTCCCCGCAGGACTTTATTTTCCACTATCATTATTTTTTACCAAAAGGTCGTCCCCCTAGGACCTTATAATTTCTAATTTTTTAAATCCAAGCATTAGTGGCAATCTTAATTCGTCAATAAATTCTCGCGTCAGCCAAATTGCAAATCATTAAATCATAAATTAAACCGTTGCCACTACCTTCAACTCGATCCCAATAGGTGTGGGCAAACAATTAACCTCTAAAGTGGTTCTGCAAGGTGGGTTCTCGGCAAAATATTCCGCCCAAAGTTTATTATAGATGGGGAAATCGTCTTTCATATTGGTGAGGTAAACCGTCACATCTACAATTTTGTCCCAACTACTGCCCGAATCTTCCAAAATATATTTCACGTTTTTGAAAACCGAATGGCATTGGGCTGCGATATCGTAACTGGTAATTTGTCCTTGCTCATCGAGTTCTACCCCAGGAATTTTTCTTGTACCACGTTCACGCGGGCCTACTCCCGAAAGGAAAAGAAGGTTGCCTACACGTCGTGCATGAGGGTATAAACCCACAGGTTCAGGGGCTTTGCCCGATTCGATAGAATGTTGTTCCATTGTTGAAAATTATTAAATCAATAGTATTACTTTTGTCCCGCAAATTAAAACACACAAATCATGAAAAATCTAAAATTTCTTTTTGTTATGGCTTTCGCGGCCTCTACAGTAATGTTCTCTTGCAAGTCGGGCAAGAAAGATGGTGATGCCAATGCGGCATACCTTAAAAACTGGGACAGTCTGAAAACAGTCCTTGCTGGTTTCGATGCCGACCTCGTGAAAATGAAGGACGACATGAAAAAAATGAACGATGAGAAGATGAGTTGCAAGCCACAGAAAGGCAAAGAGAAGCAGTGCGACTCGTTGAAACAATCATGTTCCGAAATCACCAAAAATATGGACAGCCTTTACAAAGCATATAAGGAAGCGGTTGCCAAATCGGATACAAAAAGTGCCGACCTTAAAACCATGAAAGAGAAGGCAGACAAAGGCGACAAAGAAGTAACAGCCGAAAAAGTGCAAGCCGCATACGACGAAGCTGCTGCAGAATTAGGTTCTGCTATTTCGATGTTCAATCCGAAGGATGAAAATTCCGCATTCAAAACAGAATGGAAACACTGCGACGAAAATTGCAATGCCTGCGAAGGCATTTGTGAAGGAGAAGAAACTGAAAAGAAAAAGGATAAATAATACTAATAATATGAATAACAAAAAAAAGCAGCCATTATTTTTGAAGGCTGCTTTTTTTGTATAATATAAAATCATGCAACACTTAGATAGTAACGAATCAACACCATCTCCTAAAAAGAAAATTATTGTACTCGGCTCGGGCCCAAACCGCATTGGTCAAGGCATTGAGTTCGATTATAGCTGTGTACATGGACTTATGGCTGCACAAGAATGCGGTTATGAAGCTATTATGATAAATTGTAATCCAGAAACGGTGAGTACCGATTTTGATATGGCAGATAAATTATATTTCGAGCCTGTGTTTTGGGAACATTTGCGTGAAATAATTTTGCACGAAAAACCAGAAGGTGTCATCGTTCAATTAGGCGGACAAACTGCTTTAAAATTGGCTAAAAAATTGGAAGAACATGGCGTGAAAATTATTGGCACCTCATATAAAGATATGGATCTTGCCGAGGACCGTGGTTTGTTCAGCGACTTATTAAAAGAATTGGGAATTCCGTATCCGCAATATGGTGTAGCAGAAACCGCCGAGGAAGCTATAAAAGTAGCAAAGGAAGTTGGATACCCTGTATTGGTTCGCCCCAGCTATGTGCTGGGCGGACAAGGGATGAAAATCGTGATTAATGATGAAGATTTGGAACAAGCTGTTATAGGTTTGATGGGTGAGTTACCTGGCAATAGAGTTCTTATAGATCACTTCCTCGATAGAGCAGAAGAAGCTGAAGTAGATTGTATATGCGATGGCGAAGATGTACATATTATTGGCGTGATGGAACATATAGAACCTGCGGGTATCCACAGTGGAGATTCATCGGCGGTATTACCACCATTTACACTGAATGCCGGCGTAGTAAAAACGATGACTGATTATGCTGTGAGGCTTGCCCATGCAATAAATGTTCGTGGATTGTTAAATATACAATTTGCCATTAAAGATAATTATGTATATGTGATAGAAGCAAATCCTCGTGCCAGTCGTACCGTGCCTTTTATTGCAAAAGCGTATCAAGTTCCTTATATAAATATTGCTACACAAGTAATGTTGGGTGCAAAGAAATTGAAGGATTTTAATATTATGCGTAAGCTTGAGGGATTTGCCATTAAGGAACCTGTTTTTTCTTATAATAAATTTCCTGAAATTGAAAAAGAACTTGGCCCTGAAATGAAATCGACCGGCGAGGCTATATTGTTTATTAAAGATTTATATGATCCTTATTTTAGGCAATTGTATAAAGAGAAGAGTATGTATTTGAGTAAGTAGGAGGAAGCCCTACGGTGGTTGCGAGCACGAAGCTTAGCCTAGGCGAGGCTTTTTTGTATCATACAGATTTGACAACTTTGCTAAGACACAAGCCAAGGCCAAATTGCCAAATCATCATGGTGTTTGTCATCCCT
Source organism: Bacteroidota bacterium (assembly GCA_034439655.1). Lineage (NCBI taxonomy): Bacteria > Pseudomonadati > Bacteroidota > Bacteroidota bacterium. The sequence goes on from JAWXAU010000012.1 coordinate 21,157, forward strand.
CCCGATAGATATCGGGAGATAGGAGGGATCTACTAATATTATAATACATATAGGAGTTTCCTCATCCCTCGGGAAGACAAAATGCCCGAGGCATTAGTTTATGACGTTTCGCCGCGGCGAATAGGATGACGATACCCACTACGTTTCAACCCCAAATTTTGACGTACAACAAAATTTTCTGAATAAGAGTTAATTTGCAGTCTTATTTTTGATAATTCATTCGCGGTGGCGAACAACAAAACTAACTTGTTATGAGCTATAAATTTTCTTTATATATAAGCATTGTTACTATACTTTTTGCCTCATGTGGCAATAAGGAAGCTCCCATTAAACCTGAAACCAAAAGCATGACCGAAGCTGTGTACGCCTCGGGAGAAATAATACCTGCGGGGAATTACAAACTATATTCTTTAGTGGATGGAGTGCTGATGAAAAAATTGGTGGCCGAAGGTGATATGATAACCAATGGTCAAACCTTATTTGAACTGGATGCCGATGTGCAAGAATTTAGAAGGGCAAATTCACAGCAAAGTTATAATACTGCTTCGCAAAATTTCGGGCCTTTGCTCGATGAGCTTTCTTTGCAAGTCCAGTCTGCCGAGAATCGCTACAGGCAAGACTCGCTCAATTTTATTCGCTATGATAATCTACGGAAAAGTGATGCGATTGCCATGATAGAATTTGATAAAGCCAAATTGCTTTTACAAAATTCTCGCAATGAATATTTGCTGTTGAAGAAAAGATATGTACGTACCAAAAATCAACTGTCATTGGAATTAAATAATGCTCGTACACAATTGAACATAAACGAAAGCGACCGCAGTAAATATAACATTAAAGCACTAGATGGAGGCAAAGTATATGAAATATATAAAGAGAATGGAGAATTGATTCGTCGTTACGAACCAGTTGCTATGATAGGGAATTCGAAACAGATGGAGATAAAAATGATGGTGGAAGAAGAAGATATTTCCAAAATAAAGATTGGTCAGGAAGTGGTGATAAAAATAGATGGCTTTGCCGATAAAGTATATAAAGCCACGGTGAAAAGTATATATCCCAGTATCAGCAAGCAAGAACAAGCTTTCCGTGTTGATGCACTATTGATAGATGCTCCAACAAATATATATCCCGGGCAAAGTGTGGAAGCCAATATTATTATCAACCAGAAAAAAGATATACTGTGTGTGCCGAAGAATTATATACAAGGAAAAGATACCGTATGGGTGATGAAAAATAATGAAAAGACGGCCATTAAAATAGAGGCAGGTATTTCAGACATAGAATGGGTAGAAATATTGTCAGGAATTAATAAAAATGATGAACTAGTAAAACCACCCAAGAAATAATGAAGTTCGGCATCAATTTAAAAATTGCCAAAACACATTTGTTGGCCAAAAAGAAACAAACTTTGGTGGCTATGTTGGGAGTTACTTTTGGTATTGCCATGTTTACCTTAATGATAAGTTTTATGACGGGCGTGAACAATTTATTGGAAGATACCATGTTGAGTGCGTCGCCCGATATTCATATATATAATGATATAAAACCTGTAAAAAATTCCATACTCGACGATTATTACAATAATGATAAAAGTCATTTGAATATTACCCACCACCAACATGTAAAAGAACAACAAAGAAATCTAAAAAATGGCTGGGAGATTGTACAATATTTGAAGAAGGATAATCGTATTAAGGGAATCTCGGCACAGCTTGCCACACAAGTGTTTTACAGGCAAGCTGGAATTGAAATGAATGGCGTTTTGTCAGGAGTGGATATATTTGAAGAAGATAAACTTTTTGAGCTAAGTAAGAAAATGAAGTTTGGCAAAATTGAAGATTTGAAAAACACTTCTAATGGTGTAATAATGGGTGTTGGATTGGCAAGGAAATTAAATCTGAGAGTAGGAGATAAAATAAATGTGTCTACTCCATTAGCTACAAGTCAACGATTAAAAATTGTAGGTATATTTGGTATGGGTGTGGCAGCAATTGATAATACCAAATGTTATACAAACTTGCCTACAGTACAAAAACTATTGTTGGTCGACCCAAATTATATAAGCGACATTAATATAAAACTCACCGAGCACCGTGATGCAAAGCCAATGGCGGGTGACCTTGAAAAACAACTCGGCTATAAATGTGAAGATTGGGAAACATCTAATGCTACCTTATTAATAAGTTTTACGATTAGAAGTATATTAACTTTTGTAGTAGTAACTACATTATTAGTAGTTGCAGGATTTGGAATATATAATATCATGAACATGACGATATATGATAAGATGAAAGATATAGCTATATTAAAAGCCACTGGTTTTTCAGGCGGCGATATTGTGCGAATATTTTTGAGTCAATCTCTTATTATAGGTTTACTAGGTGGACTTTCGGGTATATTATTAGGGTTGGGGTTATCATACGGCTTATCGAAGGTGCCTTTTGATGGTGGGGAGTTTTTGGCTATTGATCATTTGCCCATTACATTCGACATCAAGTATTATATACAAGGCATTGTATTTGGACTTGCAACTACAGCCTTTGCAGGATATTTTCCTGCGAAGAAAGCATCAAAAGTAGATCCTGTAAAAATAATTCGTGGATAATATGGACACGGTTTTAAAAGCAGAAAATATCGTCAAATATTTCAATGAACCTGAACAATTCGAGGTTTTAAAAAATATTACTTTCGAAGCTAAGCGTGGTGAATTCCTGAGCCTCGTGGGCAAATCGGGTTGTGGTAAATCAACACTATTATATATACTTTCTACCCTCGATACCGATTATAAAGGTACACTAGTTGTAAATGGAGAAACACTCACAGGCAAATCACAAAATGAGTTGGCAAAATTTAGAAATTCACATATAGGTTTTGTATTCCAATTTCATTTTTTATTACCTGAGTTTTCTTGTTTGCAAAACGTAATGCTGCCAGCTTTGAAGTTGGGAAAGTATACTACAGAAGAAATTGAACATCGGGCTTATGACAAATTAAAACTATTGGGTGTTGAAGAACAAGCACTCAAGCTTTCGAGCAAGCTAAGTGGTGGACAGCAGCAACGTATTGCTATAGCCCGTGCCCTCATTAATGATCCAAGTATTATAATGGGCGATGAACCCACAGGAAATTTGGATTCTGAAAACACAAAAAATGTATTTAATATATTAAAAGAGTTATCTCAGGAATTTGGACAAACTATTATAGCCGTTACGCATGATAAAGAATTTGCCGATAAAACAGATAGGATTATTGAGATGGAGGATGGAAGAATATTATAGGGATAGGTCCGCCGCCTGCGGATTGGATTCAGTTCGCCGCCGGCGAATGGGAGCGTACGCCTAATATCTATATGGTTTTTGTCTTGTTATACCGCACGCCTGCGGGAGAGACATCTCACAAATGCATGCTTTTTTCAGAGATGTACTTTCTTTTCTGTTTAGTATTTTAAAGGTATAAAAACATAGTAGATCCCTCGTTCCTCGGGAAGACAATAATACTTAAAATGTAATCAAAAACTCCTCAACGGGTTTTCCTCCAATAATATGTTTTTCTATAATAGTCTCCACATTTTCGGGCTTGAGGTGGCCGTAGTATTCACCACCGGGATATACAACAACGCTGGGGCCGAAGTTGCAGGCATCAATGCAGCCTGCTCGCTGTGCACGCACTTTGCCTTGTAATCCTTTATCACGCAGCACCCGTCGAAATTCAGCAACGAGTTCCATGCCCCGTTCTTGTCCGCAACAAACTTTGCCTTCAGCTTTTTGGTTGGCACAAATGAATATATGATAGTCGTAACGCATTATAGTAGTTAGCCCGCCGCGGCGGGCAGTAGTCAGTAGTCAGTGCCATGCGGCTTCAGCTACCGTTTCCTGTTTCCTGTTTACTGTTTACCGTTTACTGTTTCCTGTTTCCTGTTTACTGTCTACTGTTTCCTGTTTCCTGCCCGCCGCAGCGGGCTGATCACTGTTACTAATTATAAAAAAAACCCGCTACCGAAGCGGGCTGGTTGTGTTGGCAAATCCATTCATTTTACCTAACTATCTCGCATCTAACAAGACAGGTATCTTTTGAGTGCAATTAAAAATCGTCAACCGCACGGTTAATTTTTTTAGCTTCAGTCATTTCAAAATCGCTAGTGAATTCCACTGTCACGAAGTCTATACTTGGGTCATCGTAATCGGTGAGTGTAAGTCTTACTTCTTCTATATTATTCCAAATAAGTTCATAGGCATTGGTTAGATCAAATATTTGTGTAGCTTTTTCAAACTTAGTTTCCAAAATATATTTGATATCCGATTTTTGAGATTTCGGTATCACCAATCTCACTTTATTTAAACGGCCCGAAGCATTGAAAGAGTAGTATATGTTTTTGCACACAACAGTGCCGATTGTCATATCATCATCCTGCAAAGAATAGGCACAAGTATCTTCTTTTAATTTCGCTTTTACGAAAGTGGGGGCCATGCCGTTCACTTTAATAGAATCCTTAACCGAGCCCCATTTAATTTCACGAAACTTAGGACAGTTAAACGTGCTGGGCTTGATTTCCGCCGTTTTCTTTTTGTGCGATGTTGATGTTTGGGCCGAGATACCGCTACTAGCAAATAGCAATAATAAGAAGCATGAATATATTTTCTTCATAATGGTCGTATTTATATTTTTCAGTGGGCAAAAGTAAAGGGTATATTCGTTTGCAATATGATGAAGGCTTGATTGTTTTTCAACTAGGGGTTGTGATATGTCTATTTATAAGTACAAAGTATTTTAGAAACCTTTGGTGTTAGTGGATATTAAAGGTTTTTGTAAACATCCAAGAAGCTAATAATTTGAGTTGTAGGAAAAGTGTTTTATATTGCAGGTCTAATTATGAAGAACATAAAATATATACTAGGCATCATTGCTTGCTGTTTATGTTGCAATATATTAAATGCACAATTACTCATATTGGAAAAAACATACGGTAATGATAATTGGAATGCTTCAGGGATTGATTCCATTCAAACTTATGATGGTGGTTATTAATTGCAGGCTCAGGAGGAGACCCATTGGGTTTTTACTTTCTGAAAATTGATAAGAGCGGAGATACTATATAGACCAAATCATGCTTTAACGGTAGGTTGGTTGATTATACTTGTAGGTTTATTGCACAAGTTGCTGATGGCGGGTATATAGCTATAGGAATGGGCAGCGATGATTTCAAATGTATAGGCATTCATATTATATGATGGATGGTAAAGGTGATACTTTAAGGCATAAAACCTATGCTTGTTATGATTTTTCAAGCTTCGTTCGAGGTATCCCTGATGCGGGTTATATTATAACAGGTCAGAAATTAACCAATATTGGATATCAAGCTTATTTGCTAAAGTTAGATTCTGTGGGCGATAAACAGTGGGAGAACATATATGGGAGACCAGGAATGATCAATGGGATAGATGTGATTGTGACCAAAGATGGAAATTATATGATGGTTGGACGGAATAGTATGACTATGAAATTTAACGGAACAGACCAATATGGGGTTTATCTTGCCAAAGTAAAACCCAATGGAGATAGTATTTGGACAAAAACACTAAATTGTAAAGGCAATACCGTTGGTTCCAGAATAATGGAAACCATGAACGGAGGATAGGTGATAACAGGTACTACTGATAGTATAGGTAATAAAGGAGGCTATATAGTTAAAACAGATATAAAAGGGAATATAAAATGGGAAAAAACCTATGGCAAAACCGCTGATGATGGTTTTGGAGATATCCTGCAAACAAATGATGGTGGTTATATCTTTGCAGGGAGTAGAGGCTCATTTAATAACGGTATGTTGCCAAAATATCATACTGATGGTGATATATATATATATATAGCAAAAAATGATAGTGACGGCAATATAAAATGGGATAAATATTTTGGTGGTAAATATAGGGATGAAGGAGGGGTGCTTAAAAGGGCTAATGACGGAGGTTATATTTTGTTGGGCAGCACATGGAGTTTTGGGAATAGAAGGCGTATATATTTAGCCAAACTTGATAGTAATTTCAATGTTTTTGGGGTAGGCATCTGCAACCCACAGGGCAATATCGGACATAATGCTGGAAAAGGTTTTTGTGTGTTCCCCAACCCAACCAATGCTTCTATTAATATAGAATACAATTCTATCCAAAAGCTAGACCTAACAATATATAATACCGAAACTCAATATATAATAGTCCAAAAGAAAGGGACTAAATGTATTAGACCTCTTTCATAATTCGATTCTAATAAATATAAAGGTTTGAAACACGAATTTTAA
>JAWXAU010000013.1 GCA_034439655.1 Bacteroidota bacterium
CATACGTTGTTCCCTTATCCGCATGTTCATTTAGTTTAGCTATAATTTCCGAAACACGATTCCCATGTTGGTTTATTTTATTCAAATTTTGCTTTAATAAGGTTAATTTAAGTTTAATCCAAATGCAAATCCGAACCAAGGTTTTGATTGGTAAACCCAAAATTTGTTATTATTGTCGAGTAGGTTGTCCAGTCCAATTGCAATACCAACGGTGAAATTGTTGACAGCAATAATGCCTGCGGTTCCTTTGGTAAATATAACACCATCATATTCTGTGGTGAGATGGTTATTGGTAGTAGTGGGTGTGATAGCTGTGTTGCCTAAACCACCAAAAAATCCAAAAGAAAAACCATAATGGTTTATTGTCCTGTCAGATTTGTTGAGTGGGTTAGTTGCATAGCTTACTATATATTTGTCGGTGCGATAACCTGTATAAACAGATCCATTTAAATTTGTGTTAAGCTGCGATGGAACTCCTTTTTGGGAAGGTCTATATTTTAGTGGCATGGTTAGGAAGTCGATGTCGAAGCTGTTCTTGTTAAAAACAGACACTTTGTTATTCACCGTATTCAATTCTTTGGGGTATACTTCAATACTTACGTTGGTGTCAACAATAACTAGCTTATTAATTTTTTTTGTTTGATGGATTCTTAATATTTCGTCTTCGATTTCAATATATACATGGCGTTTGGATCCATCATTGGTTTGCACGTAATAACCATCATTGAACAAATTCTTTGGAGTATTGCGAATGAGCCCACAACTGCTAAGGGACATAGCAAGGAGTATTGATATTGCAAGTTTAATATTCATGTGAAGGTCATTGTTTAGTTAATATAATACTAGAGATTATCAAGTGCAAATGTAAAAAATATATATCACAATAAAGATATTATTCCATTTTCTCCAAATCATCCTCAATTTTCAAATGCGTGAGCCGCGTTAATTTTTGATTCACTTGTCTAAATTTCTCCTTATCAAAACTTATTACGATAGGTAAATTGAAAAGTGTAATTTTTTTATTGTCACGCAATACAAATTTATAGTAAGCACCTGCACTACGCCATCCTCTATATATTGCCAAATTGATATGAGATTTATCTTGCAAAATATATGTTTTGGATATTGTATTAAATGTTTTAAAATCCCGTATTTCTAATCCATGAGCTCCAAAATAAATATCGCTTGGAATATTGGCAAATAGCATGAAAACGGCTACAATAAATATCACTGCCAAACCTATATAAATTTTGGTGGGCATACCCGCAGCAAAATAAACCACCCCCAACAACATCACCATCAAAAACAAACGTAAGACCCGATAAGTAAGTATGCTTGTTATTTTGCTTGCCGATGAGAGCCCCAAATGCAAGGATGTTTTTGATTCTTCGATGATGGTATAGGGTTTAAAAATATTCATGGAGATATTTACTATATGATTTTTCTAATTCACTTTTTGCCCTCAGATTATAAGTGCCGAAAGTAGTGAGATTCAACTAAAATACAAAACATTTTTTTAAAAGGTCTTCTTCTTAGTTAGGTCACCCATCGCTCCTAATAGTTATCGGGAGCGGATTCCGGACTTGGTGCCACGAACTAGTTTAGTAATCTTAAGCGACCCATTTACAGGCAATGGACACTGGACGGTGGTGAACACAAAACAAGCAACAAATAATTTAACAGCAAATTATATATATGGTGATAAAAATATATGGGAACAAATAGGAGTTGCAATTATATATTATCGCCTCAAAGAAGTAAATGCGAACAATACTTATATATATAGTGAAGTGAAAGCATTGCATAGCAGTGAATCTACTTTGGCTAAAATAAGTATTTGGCCAAACCCCGCCACCGACCACTTAAATATATTGATGGGCAATAGCTGCGAATATCAATTGAGCATAACCGATATGCAAGGTAAAACCATATATATACAAAACACCAACGGAAACAGACAGGAACTCAATATCGAAGCACTGTCGAAAGGTATATATATGCTGGTAGTAAAAGACGCAATTACGACACAAACTCAAACCTACAGATTCGAGAAATTATAAATTGTAGTTCATAGTTTCAAATAGCAAACCCCGATGCTGAAAAGTGTTGGGGTTTGTTTTTTTTGGGCGTGTCGTGTTTTTCAAACCAATACAAGTGCTACTTTACCCCAGTAGCTTAAGAAGTTGGGATCTTGTATTTTTCCACAAAATCCTTGAAATTATTTTCCTTCCCTTGTATCATAAATGAGCTTTTGTTGGTTACTATATCTGCAATATAACCAAAAGTGAGCCCGAAGCAAAAACCTACACTAGACCCAATACATGTAGTATGTCCGCTAAAAATATTCCAGCCTTTAGGGTCAATTGGTGGTTAATTTGCACGTCCTATTGCATAACCCATCACCAATCCTAAGGCTCCAGTTCCTACTGTATATTTATTGGGGTTATAAATTCGAAGCATATTTATTTTTTCAATAGTTATATATAATATCGTATCTGTTTCACCAAGCATACTGTCTCTCATTATCTTATTCACTGCAATGGCATCAGTGGTATACTAGTGTAGCTGGGCTTTTCTTATGGTGCCATCTCGCAACTCTATTTGCACCTTCTTAGGTTTAAGTTCTTGTGCTTGGCTGCCGCTATTTGCGATTAGCACAATGGTAATAATGTTTACTATAGTTTTCATGTTTTCGTACATTTTGTTTATATTATTTAAGAGCTTTTACAAAGATTTCAAAGTGCTCCAATTTGCCATTAATTTCATATTTCCTTTTAGGTATAATAAGATCTGTGATTAATCCTATCAAAGCTCCGTAGGAAATTCCTGAGCAAGTGAAGGCTATAGTTGCCATTCCTTTAATATAATAGTCAACATTGAGATTGATTATAGAGTTGGAATTGGACTGTGGCGATGATTTTGGTTTGGGTTTAATGCGATGTTCAGCTATTACTCCTCCCACTGCCCCTGCTGTTGCCCCAATTGCTATAGCACGTTTTGTATATTTGAAAGGATGTGGGATGGTTAACAATTTTATTTTTTCTATTTCAGTATAATAAAGCGTATCCGCGGTGTCGCGTATTTCCTTTCTCACAATTCTATGTATTATAATAGCGTTGGAATCATAAGCAAGTATTTTTGATTTAATAACTCTGCCATCTCTAAATTCAATGATTGCAGTATTCTTGAAATTTTCGCAAAATAGGGTCTATTTTTGGGTACTTGCCCTTAAATAAAAATGGGGCTTTCCAGGCCCCATTTTTTGTAGCGATATTAGCCTTTTATTTTGTGTAATAATTTTTTTATGCTTTATTAATAAACCGCAGAAGGAAACACAAAGTTCGCTATATACCTGTTCGCATGCTTTGCCGTTAACTTTGTGTTCCTTGCGGTATATTTTATTACTAATGCTTCGCAAACCTCAATTTCTCCACTTTGCTGTCGTGGCTTAGCATTAACATATATACACCTGCGGGTAGTTCTTTTACAGGCATAGTATATAGTGCAATTCCCGCGGCCACTTGTGCATTCCATACCATTTTGCCTTGCATATCTATCACCTGTATTTGGCTGGCATTTTCGCTCACAGCCATTTCGATGTTCAATTGCTCGGTGGTAGGGTTGGGGTATAGTTTTGTAAAGGTGGCGGAATTATTATTTTCTGTTTGTGCGATGCTTGGGGCAAAGCCACCTCCACCACCTGCTTGGCATCCGCCATTTTGCTGTGACGCCAAGGTGCCGAATAGCTTATAATTAGATGTAACCTGATTGATAGAATTTTTATAACTAATAGCTAATTTACCAAAATAGGTATTCGAGGTAATTCCATTAGGTAATGGGTAAGCACCGCCATTTATTCTGTCAAAATAATTATTGTTACATTGTGATGATGAAGCAGTATTGGCATTGGTAACACTTGCATTAATGTATAAACCGCTAGTTGCTATAAAGTCATTAAATCCAGCCTTCAAATTTAAATTATTGACATTATTTAATCCCAGTGGTGATTCTTTAAATATATTGAATCCTCCATAATCAGAAGTATTGTGCAAGGTAGTGGAACTTAAATTTACACTGGCAAAATCTATATTTATATCTGTACTTGTAAACTTATTGCACTTAAGGGTCACTAAGAATGGATTTGATGAAGGTGACACAATATATACATTGGAAGCTATTATATTATTATTTTTCAATAGTAATAAAGCATTAATATTTCCGCGGTAATCAATACCGATATTATTATTTTTAAACTTACAACCATATAATGTAGAAGTCATGGTAATCCAATTTGCATTGAGAGCTTTTGCATTATCTTGAAATATACAATTGTTCAGCGTAAAACCAGCATCGTGAATACTCATGGCTAAGGTATTGTTATAGAATTCATCAAGATAGAATGATGGACTAGACAGTGCATAATCACTTGAGAAATCTAGAGCAGTTGTAGCATTATAGAATTTGCTATGATCTATATGAATTTGATTGTCGGTTTGATTGTTAAATACTATTCCTTTCCAGCTATTGTTTATGTTTGAAGTTGAAGGTTTGAAAGTAGCATTCTCAAAATACACGGGAGCGAATATGTTAAAAACAGAAGATTGATTAGCTACAACTATGGCACCATCCACCTTAAACATTCCTAATTGACTAGGAATTGTGATTGCTCCACTTATTTCTAGTTTTGTTTCATTAGTCGTACTTTTAAATTCAATTGTTGAGCCGCTATTGGCGGCTATCCCAAAAGTATTATTAGCATTGTTAAATATAACAAGTCCGGCACCGTTGGGTTTAAAGATGGCATTGTTTGACAAGTACAAACGTCCCTTAATCTCAATAGTAGCACCTTCTTCAATATATATATCAGTATTGTTTTCTACAAACAATGTAGCATCTTTTTCTATAATTAAGGTACTTCCACTATATATATATAAATGGCTACCAGAATTTAAATATAGATTACTGCCTTCTGAAATTCTAACAATACCTTTGTTGTTGTTAGGAATATTGTTATTGTCTCCAATAGTAAAGGTACCGCCGTTATTTATGGAAACTTCACTACCACAATTTGATGTATATAGCTCAAAAGAAGTGTTTTTAAAATTCTGTTCGTCTCTTTTATTCCAATCATCACCAGCAATTTTATAATTAACAAAATCATATTTGTTCACTTGCAAGATTCCATCTGAATTTACTTCAATGTCGTTTAATATATGTCTGAAATGAGTGCCAAAATTATATGTATTACAGGTCTGAGAATAACTAACTTCATTCGCATCCATATAATTTACTTTTTTAGGCAATGTTGATAATTGGTTGCAGGTTCTGCGAAGTTCCATAATTAACCAATTAATATTGGAATTGGTCATCTGAACATGAAGTTGGCTAGTATATTCGTATTGACTAGAGGGTGCATAGTAAGCATCAAATGCATATTTGCTGCGATTTGGGTAATCAGAATTTTGAGTTTCATTTTTAGCAGATGCGTAAAGATCATTTGTAAGTAATGCCAAACTACTATTAGTAGGAATAAAGCAGCTACTTGCAAAATTTGCTTTAGAGATTTGTAGTTTTATATTTCCCCCAATTCCTGCAAGAGCATTGAAAGATTTAACCGCATCGTTTAATCCTCCCGGTGCATTTTCATAACCTGGATTAATACTATTGTTCCAATCAACTTCTAATTTATTTTTCCACCTATTTGCATCACCCATAAATATTCTATATCTACCACTTCCAGCACCTGAAGTTGCTTTCATCTCTGATTTGATAGCTCCGCCATTAAAAACTATAGCAGGTATATACAAGGCAGAACGCCAAAGTCCGACCATTATACCTTTAAAGATATTATCTTGTCCGGCCCAACCAGTTGCTAACCAATTAGTAGAGTATGGTATTTTCAACTCTGCCAATGTACTTTCGTTTGCAATGCCATTATAGGTTCCTACACCGCTTCCATTGCTAACTGCTACTCTCCTGATATATTTTGGATAGCTTCCTAAATTGTTTGTCAAATCGTTCATAAAATCCAATCTCAATTGATGAGGGCCATACGCTGCCCCATTTGAACTTGTAGTCCCCTCGGGTGAATTATTTAGTAATTGAAATGCTGCTGGTCGTGTTAGTTTGTGTTTATAGGTAGACACTGCATCCGCAAATAAATTATCAGTATTATACTTTGTGAAATATTGCATAAATAATTGCACACTAATGGGAATATTGGATCCTTTGTGCGGCGAATCAAAATATACAGACGAACGAACGCAATGTTTCATATTTTTCTTTTCCATGTAACTTAATGCATACCTTGTAACTTGCCCACCCATGCTAGCACCTAGCACTACCAATTCGTCTTTACTGCATTTATTAGCATTTATATAATTAATTAATTCTACTAATACCATTGCATTAGCCTGCATATAAGTGGCCCCATCTTTAAAATCGAGGAAAACAACATCATATCCCTCATTGTGTAGTTTTTCGAGTAAAGTAGGCCCTAATTGAAATTCACCCCATCTTGGGTCTTGTGATACAATTGCAGTTTGCGTCGCATTGACCATCCCATTATACCAACCCGTTGCAATATCAATATATCCTAAATTACCACATTTTCCATTAATGCAAGGTCTGTCTGTTGCTCCATGAGGTCTGTCTGGTGTTCCAAAGTCAATCCCATCTACAAAAATAAGAGGTTTTTTAAAGCAGCCCGAAGTATTCCCTTTACCAAAAGTATATACATACAATCCTTCAGCATATAGGTTTTTAAAAGCAATAGAAGCTTTAATATCCGCATACTGTGGACTAAAAGGTAAAGATGATAGTTTTCCTGCTATATGCAATATAATACGAGTGTGGAATGTCACTCCCGAGGCCGCATCATATAATTTAATATCACCATTGAAAACTCCTTGATTGGGAAAGTTAATAGTGAATGTAGCACCTAAAGCCATAGTCCTATAGCCTTGCCCGTCACCAAAATCAATTTGGATATTACTTGAATCTGCAAGATTATTTGTTAGCAGAAATTCTTTTCCTAAATAAAAACTGACTGATGTGTCGGAACCAGAAGAACAAAAACGCGGTGTGCCAGTAAAAATGCGGCTTTCAGCGTATGGACTTACATTGTTTCCAACCACATCTTCTAAATATCCATTGCTGGTATCAAGTGAATGATTTGTGAACGCATCATCTTTGATATAATTGAATCTATAGTTATATATAATTATGGGATTAATATTTTGCTTATCCATATCATTGGCCAGTACTAGCATACTATCATATGAAATTAATGCACTACCATTTACAGACATTTCATTTAGTTTTGAGTGCAGATAAGACATACGTGCTGATGATATAACTTCATCGCTATCACCATCAAAGTTGGCCAATGTAATGGGATGCAAGGTTCTGTCCATAAGCATTCCTGTCGGAATTTTTGATTTGTCCAAATGTGATAATATATTGATTAATTCTTTTTTCGCTTCTGCCAATGTATCAACTTGGCATTTTGCTTTTTGCCCAAAGAATAGGGCGATTATTATACTAAATATTATTTTTTTCATGATTGTTTTTTATTTAAGTGAAGTCCATATCTACCCTGTCAATTAGAGATGGTTGCTTCGTTGAATTGTTTTTTATGACAGGAGGCTTTTTTATAATTCTTCAATAACAAGTATGAGAAATTATCCACTATAAATTTGTATAATGATAAATTTAATATTGCAAAATGATATCATTATATACACCTTCACGCGGATCAAAAAGTCTCACATCTATATTCATAATTATACCATATTGTATCGTATAATACAAATCATTGTTTTTAACCGCACTAATATGATAGAAACCATTAGCCTCACTATACACGTTAGCTACCGTTTGACTGCTTGTAGGATATTGATTGTAATCCTTGGTCAACAAATAAATGGGAACACCTTCGACACCAGTGTCAGTTCCGTGCGTAACTACACGACCTGTAATATGTATCATACCATCATTTAGTTTATGTTTACACCCAGTTATTATCGAGAATGACAATACAAGTATTATAATAAGATATTTTAAATTTTTCATGTTGATTGTATTTTAAGTTTTAATGTATTTGATTGTTTTCTGTTTCACAAAATCAAGGAGGGGGTCGTATAATTTTGCAAATTTGGAGATTGATATTGTTCATGATAGTTTTATTTCTTGTTTTTAATTAGTTTGATGTCTACAAAATTTTGCACTCTACTATTGAATTGAAGTCCTGCTGATGCATAATGTTGATAGCCTTTTTCACGAACTTCTAAGTTATAATCTATATCCTCAACGGCAGCGGTCTCAATAGAAAAACAGCCGTTTGCTTTGCTCTGTATTTCTGCAACAGGGTAATGTAAAGGTGCAGTGCCATCATGCTCTGTGGCCATTATATATATATCGGCACCTACTATTTTATTTCCAGTCGTACTTTCACTTATTTTGCCAGTAATGCATAAGTTGGATTTCGTGGGTCTGTTTTTGCAGGAAGAAAATGCAACGATGACACATATAATCCAAACGGTAAAATATATAAATGTGAAATATTTGTTAACTATGGCGATAAATTGTTTCATGGTGGTATGGGTTATTATTATATATATATGCTTTGTTTTAATGTTACAAACTTGAGGTATTGTTTTCATACTGATTCCACACAATCTGTCGTCGTTTTTTTAGTCCGCCCACACATTCTGCGTTATCGGCAAAAAGTGCTTTTGCATTTCCACATAGTATGTGGTTTTGCGAAAAAAAGTTAGAAGTGCCACCTAGGTAGTGGAGAAAAGTGTTTACTTTGTTTTAAAAACCACATCATGCGGGGAAAAAACTTTTAAAAACCTTTATCCCATTCCAAACGTTGAACCTAATGCAAGTGAACGATTGCGTGTTTGGCAAAAAAGAGCCTCGAGAAATTGAAACTATTACATCAACGCCTCGATAAACTAAGCCAAACCCATGAGAGACTAAAAAAAATAATATTTAGCAAAATGAAGGCAGGCGTGAACAAGGCCATGGCAAGCCTAGCCTAATTTAAATGTGAATTACAAATTAAGAATTAGCTAAGCGTAATTTGTAATTCGTAAAATCGTAATTGAATATATATATGACAAACTTAGAATTCAACGGAACACATTTAGAATATTTGGTAGGCAAAGGATACCAGTATTATCTGTTTATGGTTACTAACCCGCACGATGTGCAAGGTGCTAAAATAGTAAAAGTATATCCCCACAAAACGGAGGAAGAAGCACAGGCCAAAAAAGAAAGCAGCGAAACCAGTGAGCACGATTATATACATAGCCTGCACACCGCCCCCGGCGATATAGTAGATGCTGCCAGTGGCATAAAAGGCACGAAGTATTATATACAGGATTTGTTTACTCTTTAGAAGTAGTCAGTAGTCAGCCCCGCCGCGGCGGTCAGTAGAAAGTAGTAAGTAGAAAGTCTTAAGTCGTAAGTAGTTTGGAAAAACTATTAATCCTGCCGTGGCGGGAACCATTAAACCCGCGGCGGCGGGTATCATTTACCATCATCTTCTACTTTAACAAATTGGGATACCTGTGCAATGCCGTTTGAGCTTGTAAGATATATATAATAAGTACCTGCAAATTGGTTTTCAACAGTTATGGAAATTATATTATTGCCAACCCTGCCCGTACCCATTTGTGTGGAAACCTCCCTGCCGATGCCATCGGTAATGGTAAGTGTATAGGCACTGTTTTCCAACAGTGTAAAGGACACGTCGGCGATATTGTTCACAGGTTGGGATTTATTTTACGCTACTAACTAAGCCAAGCTTTTTTGTTTCTGATTTAATTGTTTTTAAATACTTACTATTGCCATCAATGTCCACTTGTTTTATTCTATAATATAATATATTTGCTAAGGCTTGTTTATATGTATATTGGAGCTCGCCTGCATTGCTATTATATTCATTCCCTTTTATGGTTTCAATTTCAAAATAATCTTTACCATGAGTCAATATTTCAAGCATATTGTGGTAATATATTTGGTCGCTTGCTGCAGTCCAGTGTATGTTTACCTCCCTACTTTGTTGTTCGGCAGTAGAGCTTATTAAGGTTTCATTGGGGGGCTCAGAACTTATATTATTTTTTGGCGAGAAATGATTTAGGCTATTCATAGGTGCGTAAGCCGAAATGTTGTTGCTATTGCCTATCATTATTACTGATAATATAAACATGCTGATTAAATTTTTCATAGTTGTATTTTCTTTAAGTTTGTTATAGATTGTTTGACTTTTATTATAGTGCAAAGTAATATTAAATATATACCTCAATAAAATGATATGGGATACTTAAATAATATGATGCTCTTCATACACAATTATATAGCTGTTGTTTTATTATAATGACACAAGAAAAATCAATTGTGGATGGTGGGGACATCAATATTGATTTGGAGATTTGAAACCGCCTCCCTGAAGGTACTTTTGGCATTGTCTATATGATTGTCTTTTCTATATCTTGTCTCTAGTGAGACTTTATATCAACTATATATGATTTTTGGTTGTAGATGTCGAATTATTATAATAGACATCTTTCATAACCCTTCAGATTGCACTGCTTTTGATACCGCTGTTTTCGATACGCTTAGTCAAAAACCCAAAGGTTGTGCAATTGATAGCTTTGGTGCTTTTAAGGGCAAATACTTGTTAGGCACTATTTCTTTACCCGATTATTTCTGTACCGGCGACTCTGTTATATATAAAATAGTACCACCAAATGGCTATACCAATGCACAGCATGGAACCCAATGGAAGATAATTTCTGGACCAACCATAAAGACATTGTCGGGCAATACATTCCCATCATCATCGTACGTTTGCACTGCACCAAGTGCAAATGCCAATGCAAAAGTACTGGCGACACCACGCAAATTATTTCAGCAGCCAAGAGCAATAATTATGCAGTAAGTATTACAGATAAAGGTAAATGCTCAGCGACTGATACTGTGCGGGTTGATATATACAAAAGTACCAATGCTGGTTTTTCATATAGCACCAATTCACTGCTGGTCTTCTATCAGCCAACAGATACCACCCAATCAAATTACTTCTGGGACTTTGGAGACTTATCAAACTCATCCCAGCGGAGTCCTTCGCACTTTTATAGTTCTTTTGGCAGCTATAAGGTAGTCCTCACTGTAACTAAGAATACACCCTGTGCTATCCAAACTTCAAAATCAATAGTTCTTACTGGATTGGAGACTACAAAAGCAGAGAATACCTTATCCATCTACCCCAACCCAACTTCTGGTCAAACCTATCTTAACTATTCAGGCTCAAGAGCAGGTAAACTTACCATAGAGGTGCACGACCAAGCAGGAAGGCTGGTAATTGTTCCTGTGGCAATGAATATAGACGTAGGTTTAAACAATATTGAAATACCCGCAATACCCTCATTGGCTAATGGTATATATTTTATTAAGGTTAGGCTTAATGGCAATGAATATAATTTTAGACTTTGCAAAATGAATGAGTAGAAAGGGAGATTTTGACATAAGCAACTAACCTTTACCATTCACCATTAACTTTGCACGCAAATTAAAAAACTATGTACGCAGAAATACAAACCGACAAAGGCACTATGAAGATTGAATTCTTCGAAAAAGATGCCCCAAACACCGTTAAAAATTTTACCGACCTAGCCAAGAAAGGCTATTATGATGGCCTAACTTTTCACCGCGTTATCCCTAACTTTGTAATACAGGGAGGTTGCCCCACAGGTACAGGCAGTGGCGGCCCAGGTTACAAAATCGATTGCGAACTAAAAGGCGACAACCAATACCACGACCGCGGAGTATTAAGCATGGCCCATGCAGGTCGCAACACAGGCGGCTCACAGTTTTTCATTTGCCATAGCCGCGATAATACGGCTCACCTCGATCGCAACCATACCGTATTTGGTAAAGTAATAGATGGCTTAGATGTAATTGATGGCATACGCGAAGGCGATGTGATGAATAAGGTGGTGGTTGTTGAGTGAATAGATTATTCTTCAGCCCACACTGAGCCCCTTGCATAGCCCATGAATTCAGTCATGGAAATAATAATATTCATAAACATAAAAACCCTTGAGCATTCACTCAAGGGTTTTTTATATTGCAACAGCCGAAGCCGCGGGTAGCAAGTGCGATATACTTATTTCCTTGTACTATTCCCGCACCCATTTAAGTACCTGCCTTTGTCCCCCTTGTTCTATTTGTATAACGTATATACCCTTAGCGAGGTTTTCGCCGCCCAATTCTACTAGCTTTCCTTGTGCATTAAGGTTCAAATTGTCTTTATATATTAGTTTTCCGGTTATATCCGTAATTTGGATGGAGGCAAGCTCACTACTTTCTGATGCGATAAACAAATAGCTCATTCCACTAGAGGGGTTGGGATACAGGCTTACCTGCGTAATTGATTTTTCATTATTGATATATATACTACGAACAATACTATAGTTAATCTGTCCATCTAAGTCATACTGTGCAAGGCGATAATATAAAGTTGTTATTCCTTTGTCGGCAAATGCAATAATATTTGGGTCAAGTATATTATAATTACTTATACTTTTGCTATTGCCCGCTGCTTTCACATTTCCTATATCCTCAAAGTCTTTTCCGTTCAAGCTTCGTTGCACCACAAAATGGCTGCTGTTGTATTCGGTGGCAGTGCTCCAGTTAAGTTGTGCATCATTGCCTTTTTTGGTGGCCGTAAAACCAAGCCAAGTTACAGGCAAAGGAGAGTTAGGATTGCCACCAATGCCAAAAGGTGTATTGGCAAATGAATTGGTAAGCCCACTGCGACTAATACTATAAGGATTACTTCCACTTGCAGCAGCCCCATTTGTATTTGCTTGCCAACTTCCGCCACTGAACAAGGCGATGGCACAATTGCTTCGGTAGAAGCTTCCGCCCTCGTTGGCCGTGTTCCAAGTAAAAGTAAGTGCTAGAGTGGAGCCTCCTGTTGTGGCCTCATCCACTATCCAAGTTTTGTTCACTTCTTGGGCTGGGCTGAGCGGGGAACCACTCGGAACGCCATTGTTATTATATGAACTATATACATTGTCGAGCACACGAATACCAAATACATCCGAGGTTCCAGTATTTGCAAGTGTGGCAGGTGTATAGCTTGCCAAGGCAGAGCCAACGGGGAAAACGACCGAACCACCGCTTACATTTTGTAAAAGTTTACCTGTACCATCAGTCACCACAAAGCTTTGGGTTCCCGCACCCGTGAACACAGAACCATTTTGCATATTGAGATTGTAATTTCCCAATTGTATATAGTTCCCGTTTCCTGTTAGATCTATATAGTTTGTTATCGTCATATCATTGTTGAGAACCACAATACTTCCTCCTTTGTTCACGTCCAAGTTATATAATGGGCTTGTTCCCATGTCAATACTTTGCTGACTGCTGCCTGTGAGTTCTATTTTGCCGTTCCCGGTATAAACATCAGCATTTGTAAAATTACCGGTTGTGCTGAGTGTGCCGCTATTATTCAGCGTTCCTAAAGTGTTACTTACACTGCCTGAAACAGAAAGTGTTGTGCCGGGTGATATATATAACACGGTTCCATTGTTGGTGAGTGTTTGTGCTGATGCTGAACTTGCAAGTAGAGCGAATATATATATGATTTTTTTCATTGTTGCGAGGGGGTTGAGATTTAGGATTAGGGTTATATGACTTTGAAAATATACATGAGGTGAGAAAGATTCTACAACTCTTCGACACTTTGCTTCTTCAGAGTAAACTAAGCTCAGTGTATCATCATGATATATATTTAATGGTTCAAATTTGTTTATCATTTTATCTGCAGCCAGTTTGAGCCATCGCTAACCAACCACAATGCCACACTGCTTCCCAAAGATGTTTGTGAACTAGTGACCAAATCTTTCCATCCCGGTGAGATGGTTCTTGAAGAACCTGTCTGATTAATAATTACTACGGTTCTGTTTGTGCATGTGCTTGCTGTGGGTAGTGTGATGGTGCCGGTACCCGAAGAATATATCCAAATCTGTCCGGTATTGTCAGGATTGGTGGTACCGGCTGCCAGACCCGTTTTGGCTTTCATGCCAATGGCTCCGTTAAAGTCTAATGCCGAAACCGGAGATGTGGTGCCAATACCTACTCCATTAGAGGCTACTGTCATTACCTGTTGAGTACCTACTGTAGTTGTAGCATCAGTACCGTGGTCCCACACATAAAAATCAATAGCGTTGCCAGTAGTAGAACTAGAGTTATGGCGTGACTTAATAGCGTGTTGGTAGTTGGTAGTGCCATTATAGCTTAGTAACATTTGATTGCTTGAAGTGCTTCCATTGGCATTTCCACTGCGTAGCAGCAACGAGTTTGTACCCGCATTGGTGCCTGTAATATCGAGCAATGCCTGCGGCGAGGTTACTCCTATGCCCACATTGCCACTTAACGCTGAATATTGATTGTTGCCGCTGGTTGTCCAATTGCCATTTGCAAGGGTTGTTGGATTTACCCAAGTACCATTACCGCTTGTATTGCTTTGCAAAACATAACCACTAATGGCACCATTGGTCATTTGAATATATTTTGAAGTAAGACTATCATTTATGGTCAGGTGATTGTTGCTGAAATCTCCATATATAAGTGGAATCGTAGTATTGCTGTTGTCAATATATAATTTATTGCTGCCCGCTTCATAAAACCCAACTTCCTGGCCAACAAATACATTGCCGCTACCTAAATTGCTATATCCGGCTGCATATCCAACTGCAGTATTGTTAGAGCCGTTTGCATTATTCTCCAAGCTTCTTGAGCCTACAGCCACATTATATTGCCCGGTTGAATCCAATCTAAGACTCAGTGTACCTATCGCAGTGTTTCCATAACCTGTAGTATTGGTAGATAAGGCATATGCCCCCAGTGAAGAATTATAATAACCTGTGCTGTTATATCGTGAGGCAAAACTCCCAATAGCCACGTTGAAATCGCCGTTAGTGCTTCCCGATCCTGAACTTGATCCAATATATATATTTTTAAGATTTGATGAAGTACCCTCACTCGTACCCGTTCCTCCATTGCCGGCATTATTACTCAGAAAACTTGACCCTATATATCTCAAGGCACCAACTGATGTAAGCGAGTTAACCCATGCACCATTACCACTTGAATCGCTTTGCAAGACATAGGAATTGGTTGCTCCGCTTGTCATTTGTAAGTTGGTGGTTTTAGTGGTGCCGCTCACTTCTAATTTATTTGTTGGAGAAGAAATACCGATTCCAACATTTCCGCTTTTAAGAACC
>JAWXAU010000014.1 GCA_034439655.1 Bacteroidota bacterium
CATGAGCGATGAAAAAGAAAGCGGTCATGGTATGCTTAGTGAACCGCTGTATGCGTGACCCGCATGTACAGTGGTGTGAGAGCCTCTCCCCGTCAGCTAGCGCTGGCGGGGCGGGCTACTTGATTAAAGGCTGGCGTTTTTGTCTGTCGTTGTTGGTCTGTCCATTTGGTCTGTCGGTGGCGGTAACTCGGAAGCTCTTTTTAATTTTAAAAGTGGCTATGTGTGATTGAGAAAAAATAAAAATGTACTTGCAAATGCGTTGGTTGAATCAGTCTTTATGTGTCCAACTTTATTGTCTGGTTTAATAATATATTGTCCGTGAGGAAGGTCATAAATTAAAATAGTTGGGACTGTTTACATTCTTTTTTTTATTAAGTATTCCTGTTGGGCATTGTGTTTTATATAATTATTCATTTACATTTATCTATTCAAATACCAAATAGAAATATTAACCAGAGTAGCAAATGTTACCCAAATCAAATAAGGTATTTGAAGATATGATGCTACTGGATTAATCTTTTTGAAAATAATAATCATGTAAATAATCAAACCCCATATCAACAAAATGTCAACGACTGAAAGTATAATTAGATGGAAGGAGAAAAAAATTATGCTCCACCAGAAATTGAAGAACAACTGAACGCCAAAAATCATAAGTGCTTTTTGGCGGAGTTCTGTTTTAGGTGTGTTCCAAATTAAAAACATGGAAACTCCCATGAGAATATACAATGCTGTCCAAACAGGCCCAAACAAAAAACTTGGTGGGTTGAATAAAGGCTTGTTCAGCGTAGTGTACCATTCAGGTATTTCTTTTGCTGTAAATATTCCTGCAATTGAACCTAAGCCTATTGGAAGTATAAGTGATACTAATAATTTGAATAATTTTGCTTTGTTCATAATTAATATTTTTATACTAATTTGGTTTTAACTTGTTTTTAAAAGTATATGACACACCAACAGAAGCATAATGGATCAAAGCAAAGTTAAATACCTCATCGTTATCTGCTCCTCCTTCGAGAATTCGATATCCAAAACGGATCAAGAATTGTTCTGAAAATTTATATGTTCCGGCAAGCAGCACATCTTCTGCCCGCCCTTGTGGTGCTGCCAACGCATCGCCCTCAAAGAGGATACCAATTTTATCATTTATTTTCCAATTGAGCCTGAAATTAACGATTGGTACAAACCCTATATTTTTTTTTGAAGCAGCCAATCCCTGACTATTAAGCGCTATTTCGGCATCTCTTATTTTTGCCGTAAAACCAAAACCAAATTCAATTTTTGGTTTTTTAATAATATCATATCGGTATGTTATCCTGTATGAATTAAATTTATAGCTCGCATGCAGGTCGGTATTCGAAGGGAAGGTTACACCTTCAAAATCAATTTGCTTATTTGTTGATCCATTTGATTTCACAATTAAAGGAGCATATAGAAGAGATATATTATGCCTGGACTTTATTGTATATCCTGCTCTTATGCGAATAAAAGCATTTGGCTTGGCGTTCAAATCAGTTTTCAAAGAAAATAAAGTTCCTGCATCACCCGGAATTCGCACATTATTGTAACCTGTAAAAACACCACCAGACTCTATATCAATATTGGCTTGAGCATTGATGAATGATGTACTGCTAAAAAAACTAATTGCAAATAATGTTGCTGATAAAAGGAATTTATTTTCCATTAATGATAAATTATTTTTATTTAAAAGGAAGAAAACTCTGCTTTGAAGGGTTTATAATCTTTCAGGCAACGGAAAAAATATGCTTGTTTTCTTTTTGTAAGCTTCAAATTTTTCATTGCCTTCGTACCTGCGCTCGAGCATGGGCACACCCGACACATAGCGTAACAAATATGTAATCAATATAGGGCCTGCTACTGTGATCCAGCCACCGGGCATTGCCAACGCAAATAAAAAAATACCCCACCATTGCACCGCTTCGCCAAAGTAATTCGGGTGACGGGAATAGCGCCACAACCCGGTAGTAATAAACTTACCTTTGTTTGCAGGAATTTTTTTGAATTGCTTTAATTGATAATCACCTGCACTTTCAAAATAAAAGCCTATCAGCCAAAGGGACACACCTGCTACATCCAACCACTGAAAAGGCTCCGATACCGATATGTTGATGAAGAGTACCGGCCAGATGGTAACAAAAAGAAATACTCCCTGCAACATAAACACCTGCAAAAAACTGCGCAGATAAAAATACTTCCACTCTATGCGCCATTGGGCATATCTGAAATCTTCCGATTTACCATGGTTGCGCGCATGAATGTGCCACGCTAGCCGCAGTCCCCACACTGTAACAAGTGAATTCACCATTAATGCACGATCATTGCCTCCTGATAAATAAAAAACAAGCCAGGCAAGAAACACGAAGCCCAATCCCCAGGCAACATCGGCTACATCATTACGCTTTTTTATAAGGGCAATCGCATACCAAATCGCCATATAGGTAAACAAGGCTAATGCTATAATCAGATATAGGTTCATGCAACCCACCGCAAAACAATAAAATAAGTGATAACCGATACACTCGCAGCAAGCAGACTACCCCAAAGCATATCTACGATCACCACTGCCAACGGCCAATCTTTTAAGGTAGCAAGGTTAGTAAGGTCATACGTTGCATAGGTAATAAGCCCAAACAAAGCACCTGACCATAAAGCTCGAGTCCATTCATTTTTCTCGAGCGCAGGTGAAATTACAAACACCACCAATCCCACTAAAAACAAAAGATAAAATAGGATGGCAGCTGTCCAGTTTATTTCGGGTTTCATCAAAAAACCAATTTGGTTTTTATAGAAATTACGGGCAATCACAACCAACCAAACCATGTCAATGGCGAAGAACACAGGAACAGCAATCGCGTAAATTTTAAGGAACATATCGGTACTTTTTAATTTCTTGTTTTATTTAAAAAGGATCTGATAATTCGCTGACGCGGATTAGTTTTTTGTTTACAAATTCATCAATACCCAATTCGGAAAGTTCTCTTCCATAGCCCGAACGTTTGGTGCCGCCAAAAGGTAAATCAGCCTGCGTCCATGTTGGGTGATTAATGAAAACCATACCAGTATCAATCTGGTCTGCAACCCGTTTTCCTCTTTCAATATCTTGCGTGAATACGGAACCGCCTAAGCCGTAGGGTGAATCATTTGCTAATTCTATTGCACCCTGTTCATCTATCACCCTGAAAAATGTAGCAACCGGACCAAACAACTCTTCGTAGTAAACAGGATTATCCCGTTGCATATTAGTAATGATGGTAGGCTCCATAAAAGCACCTTCTCTCTTTAACCTTTTTCCACCTAATACAATTGTTGCACCGCCATCAACCGCATTTTGTACCTGCGTTGCTATTTGCTCCGCTGCTGCTTCACTACTCATCGGGCCTAATTGTGTGTTGGCATCCATAGGGTCACCCACTATTAATTGCGAAAGTTTAGTTTTAAATTTTTCTAAAAAAATATCTGCCACACTTTCCATCACAATAAATCTTTTAG
>JAWXAU010000015.1 GCA_034439655.1 Bacteroidota bacterium
CAATGCAACCAATTAAAACTGCCATTGGGTTTTGCCCTGCGGAGGTAGCTTTTACCTGATGCAAATAATACTTGTCGGTGCCACTACCATCGATAAAACGTTGATTTCCTATTTTTAATAAATCTAAAATTTCTGGTGGTTGTAATTTTTGTTGTGTTTCTTTATCTAATACATTAATAAATTCTATGTTTTCTTTCAATTCATATTTTCCTTGTATGCCCAAAAGGTTTAGTCGAATGTTCTTTTCAGGTGCTACAGTAGTTTTAAAATCGGTAATTATTTCCAGTACATCATTGTCTATAAAGTCGGAGTATGTGGCATCTATAGTAACGTTAGAATTTGCGGGTACACTCCATAATGTATCCTTTATAGATGCTTTATTGAAGAATGATACTTGATTGGGAAGCTCCAATTTTATAACTTTTCCAATATGCAATTTGTTTATTTCCTTTACAAATGGATTCCTAAAATTGCTTCGCAATAAATAAAAAATCGAGGTGGCCAAACCGATTAATACGCCAAGCAACAAATCGGTAAATACAATGGCTATTATCGTTACAATAAACGGAATAAATTGATTCCATCCTTTTTGATACATTTCTTTAAATAAAGCTAATTTTGTTAACTTATAGCCCGTCATTAATAAAATAACAGCAAGCGATGCTAGTGGGATTTGATTTAATAGCATACTTAAAAACACAACAAAAATCAATAGAAATATACCGTGTAAAATAGTTGAAAGTTTCGTTTCGTTTCCCGATTGAACGTTTACAGAACTTCTCACTATAACTGAGGTTAGAGGCAAACCACCAAACAATCCAGCTAACATATTACCTATCCCTTGGGCAACCATTTCTCTGTTCGGCGGTGTTAGCCTTTTGTGAGGGTCAAGTTTGTCGATTGCTTCAATATTAAGCAAGGTTTCTAATGATGCTATAAGGGCAATAGTAAGTGCCACTGCCCACACTTGAGAATTAGCTAAATTGCTAAACGTTGGTAAATGAAAATACTGAGATAAATTGTTTGTATCCAAAGCCGGTATATTTACTAAATGTGTTTGTTGGATTGCGAAAAATGGTAGATAATTTTTAAAAATATAATTTAAAACAATACCGAGCACGACCACAAAAAGAGATGCAGGCAAAAGCTTTAGTTTTTTGAGCGGTAGCTTGCTCCAAGCCAACAAAAATAGTATAGAAATAATGCTGATTGCTATAGCTCCTGGCGTAAAATCATTTAATGCATGGAAAATCTCTGAAAAACTATTCTCTCCATCAATTTGATTAAAGGCACTTTCACCTTCTGGGTCATTGTCGTACCCAATTGCGTGTGGTATTTGTTTTATAATTAATAGAATACCGATGGAAGCCAATAATCCTTTAATTACATTTGAAGGGACATATTTGGCTATGAATCCAGCTTTTGCAATGCCCATTATTAATTGAATAATTCCAGCAATGAATACAGAAGTTAGAAATATTTCAAAAGTTCCTAGCCGCGTAATAGAGGATAATACCACAGCCGCAAGCCCCGCTGCGGGGCCACTAACACTGGTTTGCGATTTACTTATATATCCCACTATAATACCACCAATTACTCCGGATATAATGCCAGAAAGCAAGGGAGCACCTGATGCAAGTGCTATTCCCAAGCATAAAGGAACGGCTACAAGGAATACAACAATGCTGGCGGGAAGGTCAGATTTTAATTTTTTGAGCAAATTTTCCACTATTTTGGTTTTTATAATTCTGTTGCAAAGGTAGTATGAATATTTTATACAATAGTATTGCTATCAAATATAATACTACTACCTTTGTGAAAAAAATATATTCAAAATGGATGTTTATCTCAATATCGAACTTAACGAAAAGTTGTTTTTAAGAAACCCTATAGAAACGGAATTAGGAAAAAAAATAATTAAGCACAGTATTTTTCTTATTCATAAAATAGGATTTGATGCATTTACGTTTAAAAAATTGGCTTTAGAAATTGGAACTACAGAAGCAGGTGTTTATCGCTATTTTGAAAATAAGCATTTATTACTACTTTATATTGTTGATTGGTATTGGTCGTGGCAAGAATATAGATTGATTTTGAAAATTAATAATGTTGTAAAACCAGAAACGAAGTTAAAGAAAGTAATCCAATTGCTATGTACACCAATTACTGATGATATTTCTACTCCTTATATTAATGAAAACTTATTATATGAAATAGTGATGTCAGAAGGTGCTAAAACTTATCTTACAAAGCTGGTTTCAGCATACAATAAAGAAAAACTATTTAAACCCTATAAAGATTTTTGTGTACGAATTTCTGAAATAATATTGGAAAATAACCGGCAGTATAAATTCCCCCGTTCATTAGCATCCACCATTATTGAGATGTCGCATTCACAAAATTATTATGTAAAAAACCTGCCTTCACTTTCAGATTTAAAAAAGGGAAAGGAGGAAAATGTGGTACATAAGTTTATTGAGAGTTTAGTATTTAGCTCAATAAAACAGGAATTATTACTTAGCCCACCTGAAATTGTCAAGGTTTAACTGTAAAGAGAAATGACCTGTAGTAATGCCTGGGGTGTACATAGCACCGCCGTATGATATAGAAAACCTTTTTACTTTAAAGCCGAATCCCCACGAAAATCCTGATAATCCGCGGACTTCATCAAGTTTCATATCATTACGCATACGTGGATTCAAGCCAAAACGCAAGCGTAAACTTTTGCCCAAAATAAATTCAGTAGCAAAAGTGAGATGGCTAAATATTTTCTTACCTACTGTTACTTTAGGTTCAATTTCTTCGCCTGTTTCCAATGATATTTGTTTGGGTTTGTTATTGTTGATATAAGTAGTTGCTTTGGTTTGCAAATTGGTGCCCGTAAATAAAAAACGAATGGGCATGTGTCGCGGTTTGAAACTTAATCCAGCTTGCAATTCATAGGGTAGGGGTTCTTTGGCATCAACGCCATTAAAAGTATTGAACTGTGTTCCAAAATTGCGGAATACAACTGCGGCATCAAACAAACTATCACCACTGCGAACATTCACGCCCGCATCCATGGCTAACCCAGTAGAACGATTTCCGCCATAATTCGCTGATATATATTTTGCACCCACGCCAAAGTTCACCCATTTATTATAAGCTTTTGAATAGGCAACATTAAATGCATTTTCACCCGCTTTAAAAGTACCTAGCGAGTTTTGCGATTCATCATAACCATTAAAAGTTCCGTAGTTTATATATTGTAATCCAACAGCAATGTTGCCATATTTTTTCAGGGAGTAAGCTGTTCCAAAATACCCAAAGTTGATATCGGCTAGATAGTTTACCCAATTGGTGCTGAGTTGCAAGTGCATTTGTGGATTTAATAATGCCGGGTTCTGTTGCACATTGGCCACATCGTCGTCCATCACTTGTATGCATGAACCACCCAGCGAAGCCACCCGAGCCGATGACGGTAATTTGAGAAAAGTAAAAATTTGAGATCCTCCCACCTGAGCCATACAATGACTGGCTATAATTAGAAGCGTAATAATGCTATATATTCTTTTCATTTTTATACAAGACCCCATGCAAAGATAAATGGTTGCATGCGGAAATAAAAATTGTGGGTTGAAGGCGGAAAATTAACCGCAAGGTTCGCAAGGTTCGCTATTGTTATTATTCTTTACATCCTTTGAGTTTAACATTGCGTTCTTTGCGGCACAAATAGTGGCTACTCCTCCTCCTCCCCATCTGCATAACTATCTGTATCATTATCCAAACTTACACTAGCCTGCTCCAATTTTCCAGTAGCAAAATCCACAGCAAAATCAATAAATACTTTAAGTGCAGGCGTGAACATAAATTGTTGTTCGCCTGTTTTTTCTATAATATTTCGGGTAGCCATGGTGCGAAGAAATTGTCTCCGAGATTCGGAATCACGCAATTGTTTATTGGCTTTTATCAAATCTTGATAAGAAGAATTTTCGAAATATTTATCAATTTGATCGTACTCAAATGGTGCATACTGGAGCTGGTCCATGAAGTTTTTTCCATCTTTGTCGAGCTCGTAACTTAGTACCGCCATCATAATACATATATCTCTCGATAATTGTTCCTTGGTTTCAAAACTTATGATATAAGCATATTCACTTTCTATTTGCAAACCATAGTTGAAACTCTCTTTGAAAAAAGAGGTGTAGAAATCTTTGTTCTGTTTTATAATTTCAAAATCCATTTCGTTGCGTAGCAAAAATTTTCCTGCCATCAACTGGTTCACGATTTCTTTATGTTGCTTAGGATATTCCATATTTATATATTTTTATTTTGGGTACTTTTAAGGTTACATGTGTGGTTCTTACGGTGGTGTGCTTGTCCGATGGGTCGAACTCTTTCGTTAAATCATCTTCGAATAAAAGTGAAGTGATTGAAAATAATTTTTCGGTTTCTATTTGATTATATTCATTTTTGAGCGAAGCAGAGGCCCATTTGAAAAAATCGGGAACAGGCATTTGCGCTATCAAATCATTTTTATATTTATCTTTATTAAAAATCCACATTTCGGTGTCAACCAATTCTTCATTGATAATGATATCTTCCACGTTCTGGAATTGCATCACAAATTCTTTGGCATGATAATACATTTCATTGCTATAAGGATTGTCACGCGTTACTTTAAGTAGGGGAGGAGTTTGCACCCTATTCGGTTTTTTCAGAAATTCTATCCACCCAGTCAGAATAAGGCTTTCCGTCCGTATACGTTCTATTAATGGTAATAATTCATTGGTCAATATTTTTGATTGATTCAATAAATCGTGATTAGTTTGTACCAAAAAGAAGTATATTCTTTCAAATTGTTTTCTAATAGTTTCATCACTAAAATTGAGGCGTTTCACATTCAGAAAATTTGAAACTTCTAATAATTGATTTACGATACTTTGTGAATGGTTGATATCAAGAATTTTATTTAAAGGCTCTATATAATATTCAATCCAAAAAGTCGCTTTCTCAACTTTTTCTTTATAATCAATTTTGCTTACATTCGACTTAAGCTCACGGGTTTCAGCCAATAATCTTAATGTGTTTTTCTCTATTGATTCTAGGAATGCAAATATTTCGCTATATAATTCTTCGAGACGTTTCGCCAATATAAGTTTATCGCCATTAATACCTTCTACTATGAGTCTGAATAATTTACCGATACTGCTATTATACTTCTCAATTGTTTCAGGGAGCATGGGTTTAAACTCACGCAATACAAATTGAAAAAGATTATATATTTCTCCACTAAATTCGGCTTCATCGCCACTCACTGATCGCAGTATTTTATAATCGAATAACTGGTGTTCTATTTGTCCATAGTGTTTTTCAAATTCTCTGAAAGACCTAATAGGTATACTCCCTTCGTTATTTTGTTTTTCGAACAAATATACCAAAGCATCAAAATGCGTAGCGAGGAAATTGAGTATGGTTTTTGGTTCTGCTTGCATAATTATATATATATTGAGTTTGTTTACTATATAATATATTAATTTAATAAAGCAGCTTCGGCATAAACTGCATGGTGATTTTCGTTGATACTAATTTTGCCCGCAGAGGGATATATAAAATAATATTTACCAAAGCCAGGAACCGCATCAGGTGCAGCAAAGATGGGGATGAAATGATGCTCTCTACAGAAACGAACCAACTCAGGCCTGTTCTGTTTGTCAATTGTTGCAACCTCATCAATAAATAGTGCAATACGATTTTCCTCATCATTTATTGCAAGTCGATTTATAATATTCATCACAATCACCAAACGTATCATTTTATCAGTACCATCACTCTCTATTTGCTCGCTCAAATCTACTGGCCGGCTTTGTCCTTTGCGGGTTAGATGCAAAGTCATATCGAATAAATCTTCGAATTTTATTTTCTTACTGGTATCCAAATAATGGTTCAATATTTTTAAACTCTCACTTTGGTCAAAATCGAACATCATCTGCCCTTTTATTTCTTGTATCTTACTTATTTTTTTCAATTCATCCATCAACCTGCGGTTTTCTATCAATTCAATTCGCAGCGATTCGATATCTGAAATTCTGGTTTTGCCCAATTTCTGGTTAAAGTTATTGACTACAAATTCTTGAAACTCTTCAAATCGTTTTAATAAGGTATATGCAGGATTTGCAAACTGTGTACTGATACTTTCCAGCAAACCTTCTATACTTCTTTCCTTGCTGTCAATCAATCCAATTTCTTCATCATAATAATTGATAAATTCTTCTTCGCTTGCAAAGTTGCTTAATAGTTTTTCTTTGAGTTTTTGGAACAAACTATCTTTCTTCGATTTTAATATATTGCGTTCTTCAGTTTGTAGTTTGATACGTTTATATAACCTATCCAAATCCAATTCACTTTCTGCCTCAACACCAGTTAATCCCATCCCTTCCAATTCTTGCTTGAAAGTTTGAATTTCCGTTAAACGATTCTCATATCTATCCCTATTGCTACGGGCCTCTTCGAGGCGTAACTGTTGAGCTTCTATATCTTTTTTAATACCGATTGATTGTTGTTCCAATTGTTTTTTGGTAATGAGCAATTCTTTTACTTCATCTTTGATTGCTGTAATACTTTCTATCAATTTAGGTCTAGTTTTTAATTCAGCCAATTTGAATTTGATGAGCTCAATTTCACGTAATATATGTTCAAGTTCGTCTTGCGTTTTTTGTTTGTCTTGTACTACTTTTAATAATACTTCTTGTTGTTGCAAATCGAGCATATAGTCTGCCAATTCTGCTTTCAATTCTTCTATGGTTTTTAAATCTTTTAATATAATACCTTTTGATATATCAATTTCACCATCGAATAAATTTAGTTTTTTTCCAGTCTTGCTAATTTTCTTTAATATATTATCAATGGGTAAACTGCTTATTTGCTCACTGAATATAGTGTTGAGCAGCTTCCTGTCCGATTCTTTTTCAGCAATATTATGTATTAATAAATTTTTGAAATTCTTAATTTGTTGCTCGTGGAGTTGAACTCTTTCTTTTAATGTTTTTATTTTTTGCTCCAATAATGCAGGTGTCAAATTTTGTATATCCACCATCGTAATTCTACTTTCTATTTCCTTACGATTTTTATCATGGTTTGCTAACATTTCATTCAAGATAGGAACACCTTCATAACTATTAATTAGTTTCAGTTTGTTTTCTTTTTCCAATAATTGGAAAGTTTTATTTTCAATATCCGAATCGTTCTTTCCTTGCTTTCGTGTTAAATCTTCTTGCTTGGGATGTAGCTCTTCGCTTATATACATTCTCACACGATCCATCTCGCCACGTTCCTTCATCAAGTTATTTTGCAATACAGGAACCGTTTCTTCATACTGTTGGCTGAAAGCATAATACAATTCGCTAATCGCTCTCTGCCTTGCACCATACTGGCCTACCGCTTCTCTAAACTCTTCAAAATCGCCACGAACAGCTTTCACATTTCTGATCTCATTATTGATACGGGAAAGGTCGGTAATGTCTTTTTTATTTTTTTGCGAGAAGTTCAGTTCTTCCATCTCACGGTTATCTGCCACCAGCAAAGCCTCTTTCAAATTTTTGTTGGTTATAAGTTTGGTATTGATGAGGTAGCGATAAATTTTAGAGAAATTATTGCTCAAACCATCCATCCGCACTTTGTCATCGAGCCAAACAACACCATTGTTTTTGCGACCACGTTGGTATACTTCCATAAACACCTCACGTTTGTCTTTGTATTCATAAAGCGTAACCCCATGTTTCATTAGGTTTTCTTTTACTTCTTCGAACTTGAGAAGCTTGCTATCGGCATCAATAAAATAGTCTTTGTTATAAGCACTATCAATGCGGAAATACTCGAGATTGCTATCACTATCACGTTTTACCAAAATAGTATAATACGTTTTCTTATGTATCTCGAACAATATATAACTTTGGTTGGGCGATGGGAAATAATGGTGCAGCGTTTCCTTGTCACCACGACGTTGACCGCTAAAAGTCATTTTGTTGCCGTCAACAATAAACAAAAAGTTGAGAGCGTATATCAGGGTCGATTTTCCCACGTTGTTAGGACCCACCAATTGCAGCGAATCGCAGTCGCCCAAGTTGATCTCGGCCTTTTGATATACCTTGGTATTGATTAAAATAATTTTGTTAAGCATGAGCTAGTTTTAAATATTATGCGAAATTAGTTTAGCATACGTTGGGGTTACATACAGTTTTTGCACAAAAAGGAAGAATAGTGGTAAATGATTATTGGTAAATGATGTGTGATGAATTGTGGTATATGCTCATCATATTTGTCATCCCGAGGGAACGAGGGATCAACGGTGCTAGCGGGAAGTAGTAGATGTCTCTCCCGCAAGCTTGCGGGACGACATGACAAATTCCTGCAGCATTACTTAGCTGCCCGTGGTTGTTTGTTTTCACCAACCACAACCAATTTTTACGTTCATTGTAAACACACCAATTCCACCCCGAGCTTTTTCAACTCATCCCAAAAACTAGGGAAAGATTTTGAAACTACTTCGGGATTGTTAATCTTCAAATCGCCAAATGCTGCAAGTGCCGAAAAGGCCATGGCAATGCGGTGGTCTGCATAGGTTTCGAGTGTTTCATCAAAATTTATCGGTTCAATTCGGTGAATATATAATATATCATCAGCTATAATAGTTGCTGAATTATTCGAAAATTTATTTAGTTCTGTGTATAATACTTTTAGCCTATTCGATTCTTTATGTTTCAAATTTGCAAGGCCAGTCAATTTCACCTTTGTTTGTGTGATATAAGCTGCCAAGGCTAATGTGGGCGTCATGTCCAAGCAATGGGTGCAATCAAATTCAAATTCTGTATTTAGGGTATTTTGATTATTTGTAATTGAAATTTTATTTCCGTCAAATTGAATAGTTTTCACACCAAACATTTTAAAGTATTCGCTAATAATTGAATCGCCCTGCAAAGAATGGGTAGTCAAATTTTCAATCTCTATTTTCAATGCAGGGATAGCTAAAGCCCATAAGTAGCAATAGGATGCCGCACTCCAGTCGGATTCGATAAAATAATTTTTTACTATATGTTTGGGCTCAGTATATTTATTGCACTTTATTATATCTAATTCTTCGTCCCACATAATATCCAAACCTATTTCTTGCATCAATGTCAAGGTCATTTTTATATAGGGTCGTGAGGATATGTTTCCTACTAGGTGAATACTTAAGCCTGCACCCAGCTTACATCCAGCCATCATCAGACTACTGATATATTGACTGCTAATACTGCCATCAATTTCTATATCTTTTGAATAATTAATTAATTCCTTGCCCACAACTTCTAAGGGAGGATAACCTTCTTCCTCAATGTAGTTTATTTCAGCACCTAACTCCTTCCACGCATCTACCAACGGTTTTATGGGTCTTTGGTGCATACGTTCATCGCCACTTATTATATACTTTCCCAATGTAATTGCAGCATAAGAGAGTAAAAAACGCATTGCGGTTCCACAATTTCCTACATCCCATCCGCCGCGGCGTAATATATTCTGATTCAAACAATGATATAATACTTGGGTATCGTCCGACTCGGAAAGATTGTGGAAATTTACAGGAATGTTATATAGTTTTTGTAAAACCAAAAGCCTGTTTGAAATGCTCTTGGATGCAGGTAGGTGAATCGTTACGCGTTCATTACCGCTTACTTTTTTGAGTATTTTAATCAACTTATTTGCTGATTGAAAGAATGGTTTTTTCTATAATATCGGCACACTGATGAATTTGCTCTTCGGTAATAATTAAGGGGCAGGCAAAACGTATAATATCACCATGAGTTTGCTTGCAGAGCAATCCGTTTTTCATGAGTGCAATACATATATCATATGCAGTCTGCCTATCGCCATAAGGCTTGATAACAATAGCATTGAGCAACCCTTTGCCTCTCACCGTCGTAATTAAATCGGAGGGGATATCACGCAAACGCTTACGCAAAATATTTCCCATTTTAAAAGCATTGTCAGTCAAATTTTCTTCTTTCAACACTTCCAAAGCGGCCATTGCAACTTTGCAAGCCAATGGGTTACCTCCGTAGGTACTTCCATGCTCTCCGGGTTTGATGGTTAATATGATTTCATCACTGCTAAGCACTGCACTCACGGGCATTAATCCGCCAGAAAGTGCTTTGCCCAAAATCAAAATATCAGGTTTTACATTTTCATAATCGCATGCAAGCATTTTTCCTGTGCGGCCCAATCCTGTTTGTATTTCATCGGCTACAAACAAAACATTGGCTTGCTTGCATATATCATACGCTTGTTTCAAATACCCATCATCAGGCACAATTACACCAGCCTCTCCTTGTATAGGTTCTATAAAAAATGCACATACGTTTGGGTCTTTCACAGCTTCACGCAATGAATCTAAATTATTATAAGGTATATTGATATAGCCTGATAGCAAAGGTCCGAAACCTTTATAACTGCTAGGGTCGGAGCTTGAAGAAATGGCAGCTAGGGTACGGCCCCAAAAATTGCCATCCGCAAAAATTACTTTTGCTTGGTTATCGGGAATTCCTTTGATGGCATAAGCCCAGCGACGTGCTAATTTCAATGCAGTCTCTCCACCTTCAACACCAGTATTCATGGGCAAGACACGATCGTAGCCAAAATATTCGCAGATATATTTTTCGTATTCACCTAATAAATTATTATGAAATGCACGGCTCGTTAAAGTAAGTTTACCTGCTTGCTCCACCATAGCCGCCACAATTTTTGGGTGACAATGACCTTGGTTTACTGCAGAATAAGCGGAAAGAAAATCATAATACTTTTTGCCTTCCACATCCCATAGATAAACGCCTTCACCTCGCTCCAGCACTACGGGTAAAGGCTTATAGTTGTATGCACCATATTTGTGCTCTAATTCTATATAATATTCTGTGGAAGTAATCGTGGAGGGTTGCATGCGGCAAAGTTAAGGAAAAAATTTGGATTCAGTTCGTTGCGGCGAATAGGATTTAGGGTCAAAAAATATGATAAAAAATACCGCTGATAGTCAAGCCCGCTATTTTCTTTTGTGTTCGACATGATATATATGTTGGGCTCCCAATAACTCCAAATCGACACCGTATGGCCCTATTTGCCGCCGACGAACCGAAGCCTAAATCCCGTATCCCATCTTTATCTTTGCAAACCCATGAAAGACTTCTCTAGTGAATTTGAATTTAATACCAGCCGCAGTGGCGGCAAAGGCGGACAGAATGTAAACAAAGTTTCGAGCAAGGTTGAATTGCGTTTCCATGTGATGAATTCTGTATTTCTAACCGATGAGGAAAAAGTTTTAATCACCGAGAAACTGATGGCCCGAATCAATATCGAAGGTTATTTGAGAGTGGTATCGCAAGTAGATCGCAGCCAATTGGTGAACAAGGGGATCTGTATTGAAAAATTTTATGCTTTGATCGAAAAGGCATTGACAATCGCCAAAAAACGAAAAGCTTCAAGACCCACGCGTTCATCGGTGGAAAACAGATTGCAAGATAAAAAAATGGTTTCCGAAAAAAAGAAGAACCGCAAAATTACTTGAGAACTTTCATTATACATAATTGTTATAAATAAGGACTGCCGCTGTAAGGTGCAATATCATTGAACTTTGAACAATTTTGAAAATAAGCCCATGAAAATTGAAGATTATATGATAGTTTCGCGGCAAAATTTTAGATACTTAAAATGAATTGGTTTACAAAAGCTTTTACTTCCAGCCTAGGCCGCAAATGGGTGATGTCGCTCTCAGGATTGTTCATGTGCCTCTTTTTGGTGGTACACCTTGCAGGGAATTTTCAATTGTTCAAAGACGATGGTGGCTTGGCATTTAATAGTTACACGGTCTTCATGATTCATAATCCAATCATCAAAACGATATCATACCTATTATATGCTGCTATATTAATTCATATCATACAATCATTGGTACTCACTATTCAAAATCGTAAAGCACGTCCACAAGACTATACCTATAATAAACCTGAAAAAAGTAGTACCTGGAGCAGCCGCAATATGGGAATTTTGGGTACCGTATTATTGGTTTTTCTTGTAATACATTTTGCCGATTTCTGGGGTGAATACAAGTTTGGTGAAGTACCCTATAAAAATTATTATGAGGTAAAACACGAAGGAGAGAGCCATGTTTTTGATACTAAAGATAGTGCTGCGGCTTACCGTAAAAAGTTTGACGTAAATACTGCTTTTATCGACCTGCTAAAAGTGCAGGGAGTTGACCTTGAGCTTGCTCAAAAAAATCCCGCTATGATGCAAAAACTAGAGACGCAGTATATGGTTTTTGCTGCAAAATATGTAGGCCCCACAGAGATAGAGACTGAAATCGTAAAAGATTTATATGTTGAAGTAAAATTGGCATTCCAACAGCCGTGGTATGTAATATTTTATTTGATTGCTTTATTAGCACTTTCATATCATTTGGTTCATGGTTTTCAGTCGGCTTGGCAAAGTATTGGGGTTCACCACCGCAAATATGTCCCAGTGATAAAAGCAATAGGATGGATATTCTCGGTAGTTATTCCTGCTGGTTTTGCAGCTATGCCTATTTACTTTTTACTTGATTATGTGAACCATGAAGGTATAATGGACTGGACAAGATTTTTTTAATATAAAAAATATAATATGATACGCAGAATCCTTTCTGAATTTAAAGCAAAATTATTTGGCACCAAATATAAAGTGCTTCATGAAAAATTCATGGGGCACGATTTAAGACTCTATGAAAGAACCATTAGGAATGCAGATAAAGACGATGCTTGGTTTTATGAATTGGTAAAACGTAGCAACTGTTTCTTCGATATAGGTGCCAATGTAGGCTCGACAGGTATATATGCCAAATCGAACAACAGAAATAAAAAGGTATTATTGGTCGATCCCAATTTGGAAGCACTTACTATAGCTTACAAAAATTTGATGATGAATGAAATGGGATTGAATAGTCAATTCTTTTGCGGATTTGTATCAGACAAAGTGGGTGAGCAGGTAAAATTTTATACCATTGGTATTGGCGAAGCTGGCTCTATGTTTAGGAGTCATGCACATACAGCAAGTAAGACTAATAGTTTTTTTTATATCAATACCGTAACCATAGACCATATTGTTGAAACCATACAATGGATTCCCGATTTAATAAAAGTAGATGTAGAAGGTGCTGAAACATTTGTATTGAATGGTTCCATGAGTTTAGCCTCGCAGCAAAAAACCTCTTTCTTTATAGAGATGCACCGTACCGAAGAAATACCTATGGTGCAAAATGCACAAATGGTTTTGGACTGGTGTAAAAAAACATCATACAATTGTTACTACCTTAAAAACCATGCCTTGCTAAGCTCGGCCGATGAAGTAGCGAACAGGGGGAAATGTCACTTTTCAGTAATGCCAAGTTCGATGGCTTATCCAGAGTTTTTGAAAGATATCAATGAAGGTGATTCTTTAAAATTAAGTACCAAGTAGTTAGCCCGCCGCGGCGGGAAGTATCAGGTAAAACAATAGACGAAAAATTAAAAGAAATATGCATAATTTTAAAGAATTGAAAGTGTGGCAGAAAGCAGTTTATTTTGCGACAAAAATTATGAAAACAACAAGTGAATTTCCATCTGCTGAAAAATTTGGCATCTCAAGCCAAATGAACCGTGCAGCCGTTTCGATTCCTTCTCAGAGTGCAGAAGGCTGTGGTAGAAATTCAGACAAAAATTTAGTAAGATTTTTATCTATTTCAACTGGCTCTGCGTACGAATTAGAAACACAACTTTTTATATCAAACCGCATGGGATATATTGATTCCAATCAATTAAATTTGTTGCAAAATGATTGCAATGAACTACAAAAAATGATTTTCAAACTTCAAAAAGGTTATAATACCGATAAATAGAAATACCCATTACTTAATACTATATGTTAAACTCAAAAATACCAGATGGCCCACTCGAAAAAAAGTGGGAAGAATATAAATCACATGTGAAACTTGTGAACCCTTCTAATAAACGCAAACTCGAAATTATTGTTGTAGGAACTGGACTTGCTGGTGCTTCAGCTGCAGCATCGCTTGCTGAGTTAGGCTATACCGTTAAAACTTTTTGTTACCAAGATAGTGCCCGCCGTGCCCATAGCATAGCGGCTCAAGGCGGAATTAATGCGGCCAAAAATTATAAAAATGATGGCGATTCAGTATATCGTTTATTTTATGATACTATTAAAGGCGGCGATTTTCGTGCCCGCGAAGCCAATGTATATAGACTTGCAGAAGTGAGTGCAAGTATTATAGATCAATGTGTAGCACAAGGTGTTCCTTTTGCTCGTGAATATGGAGGGCTGCTTGATAATCGTTCCTTCGGTGGTGCACAGGTAAGTCGTACTTTTTATGCACGTGGCCAAACGGGACAACAATTATTATTGGGGGCCTATTCGGCTATGATGCGTCAGGTGGGTCTAGGAAATGTGAAAGAACATAACCGCCACGAAATGCTTGAAGTGGTGAAAATAGATGGAAAAGCTCGTGGCATAATTGCACGAAATATGATAACAGGCGAGTTGGAAAAACATTTCGGGCATGCTGTTGTATTAGCAACGGGTGGTTATGGAAATGTATTTTTCTTAAGTACCAATGCCATGGGATGCAATGTGACCGCCGCATGGAAAGCACACAAAGAGGGAGCATTTTTCGGCAACCCTTGTTATACTCAAATTCACCCCACATGTATACCAGTTAGTGGCGAATACCAAAGCAAATTAACTTTGATGAGTGAATCATTAAGAAACGATGGACGTGTATGGGTGCCAAAAAGTAAAGATGATTGCAAAAAAAGCCCTCAAGATATAAAAGAGGAAGATCGTGATTATTATTTGGAACGCAAGTATCCATCCTTTGGAAACCTTGCCCCACGCGATATTTCGAGTCGTGCAGCCAAAGAGGCTTGCGACGAAGGACGTGGAGTAGGTGAATCTGGACTAGCGGTATACCTCGATTTTGCGGATGCGATAAAACGTTTGGGCAAATCAGTTGTAGAAGCACGTTACGGAAATTTATTTGATATGTATCATCATATTACTGGTGAAGATCCTTATGAAACTCCGATGAGAATATATCCTGCCGTGCATTATACTATGGGCGGTCTTTGGGTCGATTATGATTTGATGACAACGGTGCCCGGATTATATGCTATGGGCGAATGCAATTTTAGCGACCATGGTGCAAATCGTTTGGGTGCATCTGCTTTGATGCAAGGATTGGCCGATGGATATTTTGTATTGCCTTATACTATTGGAAATTATTTGGCCGATGAAATTTTTACCAAACCAATAGAAACTTCGCATCCCGAATTTGAAGCTGCAGCTAACAAAGCAAAAGAAAGAATCGAAAAATTATTATCCATAAAAGGCACACAAACTGTTGATGATTTCCATAAAAAATTGGGAAAAATTATGTGGGATTATTGTGGCATGGCCCGCACTGCCGAAGGTTTGACCAAAGCCCGCGTGATGGTGCAAGAACTCAAAGCTGAGTTTTGGAAAGATGTAAAAGTATCTGGAACCAATGAAGAATTAAATCCTGATTTAGAAAAAGCATTACGCGTAGCAGACTTTATGGAATTGGGTGAACTGATGATAGTAGATGCACTTAATCGCAATGAAAGTTGTGGTGGCCATTTCCGATTAGAATATCAAGATGCTGGTGAAGCAAAACGTAATGATGAGCAATATGCTTATGTAGCAGCATGGGAATATAAAGGAGAAAATGGAGAACCTTTGATGCATAAGGAAGATTTGAAATTTGATAATATAAAATTGCAAGTACGTAGTTATAAATAGGAATTGGGATTTAGGATATAGGGATTCAATTAATGGGACTAATACTATCATATAAAGATTTGGATGTTTGGAAAGAAGGTGTAAATATTTCTACAGATATTTATGCTATAACAAAGTCTTTTCCAAAAGAAGAAATCTTTGGAATCACCTCTCAAATCAGACGTTCAACCATATCCATTCCATTAAACATAGCAGAACGGCATGGACGAAAATCCACAAAAAGTTATATTAACTTTTTGAATATCGCACGAGGCTCACTAAACGAATTAGAAACTTGTTTGATGATCGCCAAAAACTTAAAATATATTAGTGAAAAAGAATATAATACTATTACTGAAAAACTAACTATTCAAGCAAAAAGACTGTCAAGTTTAGTAGTATCACTTACTAAAAAATTACCCGAATCATCAAAATAACAGCACCCCAAATCCCATATCCCAACACCTAGTATGCTAGCAAATGTAAATAAAATAATATCCATTAATGCATATAAAATAGTTGCCGATTTTAATCATGGTGAAATGCGGGAAATCGACTTATCCAATTTCATAAATAAATTTAACCAAGGAACTACAGCACAGCTAAAAGATATTGCTTTATTTTCAAAAGTGAAATGTAACGGCACTACTATATACTGGGAAAACCTCTTACCTTATATTGACTACGATGGTAGTCAAAAAATGTGTGAATTAGATTTGGATCCCAATGTATTATATGAATTACGCAAACCAATTTCAGAATAATAACAAACCCCCATATCCCATCCGCCGCGGCGAACTATATCCCAACCCCAACAAACATGAAATTTAATCTCAAAATATGGCGTCAACAAAATGCACAAGCTGCAGGTAAAATGGTTGACTATACAATTGACAACGTAAACCCTGATATGTCATTCTTAGAAATGATTGATGTGTTGAACGAAGATATCATTCGTAAAGGTGATTCGCCGGTAGCATTCGACCACGACTGTCGAGAGGGGATTTGTGGTTCATGCAGTATGTATATCAATGGTCGTGCACATGGACCCTTAAAAGCTACCACTACTTGCCAATTGATGATGCGTAATTTTACCGATGGTGAAACTATACATGTAGAACCTTTTAGGGCAAAGGCATTCCCAGTTATTAAAGATTTGGTTGTAGATCGTTCGGCCTTCGACCGCATACAAGCTGTAGGTGGATTTGTATCTGTTAATACTGGACAAGTGCAAGATGCAAATAATTTACCCATAGAAAAGGACAAAGCCGATTTGGCAATGGATGCTGCTTCATGTATAGGATGCGGTGCTTGTGTGGCAGCATGTAAAAATGCATCAGCAATGTTATTTGTTGGAGCCAAAGTATCACAATACGCATTGCTTCCCCAGGGACAAACAGAACGCAAATTGAGGGTACAAAAAATGATAGCCCAAATGGATGCTGAAGGTTTTGGAGCCTGCACCAATACAGGGGCTTGCAGTGCGGAATGTCCTAAGGAAATATCATTGAGTAATATAGCTCGCATGAATATGGACTATTTGAAAGCATCGGTTTTGCAGGATTAAAATTATTATAATATATCCCGCTGCCGCCGCACTAGAACGGTTC
The DNA here is from genome assembly GCA_034439655.1 of Bacteroidota bacterium. Taxonomy (NCBI): domain Bacteria; kingdom Pseudomonadati; phylum Bacteroidota; species Bacteroidota bacterium. The sequence goes on from JAWXAU010000015.1 coordinate 17,439, forward strand.
AACCAAATTATGCTTTATAGCATATAATACTGCACCAATTCTAGTTTTCACATTCATTTTTTTGAAGACATTTGTACTGTTGTATTCTATACTTTTCAGACTTGTATTCATTTCCTCTGCAATTTCTTTATATGCCAAATCGGTGCAGCACAATTTGATGAATTGCATTTCCTTATCAGTAAAGTTAATCGGCGTTTTTTCAGCTTCATCAGTAGGTATATTTATGGATGACACCAATTTACCTGTAATATAATCTGTATAATAATATCCTTTTTGGAATACCGAAATTAGGGCATTTCGCAGTTCGTTTGGCTCTACATCCTTTGATAAATATCCTTTAATTCCGATACGCAACATCTTGATTAAAGTATCTTCTTCTTGTACCATACTAATTACCAAAATTTTCAAATCGGGATATTTTTTCAGTAATTGAATTGAGGTTTCAAAGCCATCCATTTCATCCATACTCATATCCATGGTTATAATATCGGGCATAGGGCTAGTGGGCATGGCATTGATTATTTCAATTCCACTTCCATACTCTGCAATTACCTGAAAATTTTTATCAATACTTTTTATCAATCCCTTTAGTCCCTTACGGAATAGGGTATGATCATCGACAATGACAATATTAATTTTATTTGAATCGAGCTCCATTATATAGGCATTTTGATGATAATTTTTGTTCCCTTGTTCAATGTACTTGCAATGTCTAAATCTGCACTAATTAATTTGCAACGTTCTGACAAATTTTTCAAACCATGGTTAGTATTCATATTGGCTGGGTCAGAAAAAAATTTCATTTTGTCGAACCCTATACCGTCATCATTATATCTAAGCATAAGCAAATTGGCAGAATTGGTAATGTTTATTTCTAATTTAGTGGCCTTTGCATGTTTCAATACATTATTAATTATTTCCTGACTGATGCGAAATAAAAATGTTTGCTTTTCGACATCTAAATCAAATTCATAGTCAAAATCATTTGTGAGCTCTATATTAAGCCTTCCAATATTATTTATTCTTTGCACCACCTGTTGTAATCCCTCAATAAAGCCTAGTGATAATTTTTCAGATTTTAAGGTAACACCTAATGCTTTCATGTCACCTATCAGTTTCTCCATTTGTTCTTTGCTATCATTCACTACCGACCTGAAATTCTCTGGCAAATTCTGACCTAGAGAAATGAGCTGTAGCCTAATTACCGAGGCTGTTTGATTGAGGTTGTCATGAATCTCCATGGCCACATATTTAAGCAATTCTTCCCTAATTTCTACCTGCGATTCCAGTAATGATTTTTCAAAATCCATTTTCAATTGCTTCTCATTTTCAATAAACATTTTACGGCGTGTGCGAAACAATATAATAATATATACCACAAAAGAACTGAGCAGCAAAAAGAATAAAATACCCAATACCACAAATATGATAATATCATTGTCGAGTTCTTTGGGTGGCGTCATTGCTGCTTACTTTTTATATATTGACAAGAGTTGTTTGCTTCTTTTCCAGATAAAGTGTAATAGAAAGACAACCATAATATAAAAGATTAATAATTATAATTGTAATAGGCAAAAAGTTAGGCATACTGCCTGTATTTTTAAAAATATTAAAGAAACCCCAAATAAGAAACATTATGCTTTGAAAAAGCAAATTCCCTGTGTTAAACCAAAATACAGACTGGTTTTTAAGAGATGTACTTGCCGGCCTATCTATCATTTCTACGTATAATAATAAAATTTGAGGTAACAAAAATACTGCACATAATAGTAGAGAATTAGAAGGGAATGAATATAATGTTTGTAAGAAAAATAAATTTACAATACAAAAAGCAATAAAAATAATTATCGATATATAAAAATATAATCTATAAAATTTAACACCCCCTAATATTTCATAATATATTAGTGATAAAAGTATGTATTGCAATGGCTGATATACATGATATG
>JAWXAU010000016.1 GCA_034439655.1 Bacteroidota bacterium
ACGATGTCGCCAGTTGCGTGAATCCAACCGATGTGGTTGGATTCACGCAACTGGTGCTATTGGGGTAAGTGATGACAAAGCGGGTTTTCACGCAATGGGCGTTATATAGGGGGAGTGACGTTTAACCTTAGTTAGCACCAACAAGAGGGGCAACCAAGCGTGACGCCGGAATATAATATTTTGATTTTCAGTGACTTTGGCAGACCGTGGGCAGGCTTAGGCGGCAGGCAATTCAGGGCACCCGCCCTTATAGGTTGTTCCTCGATCTTGGAAAATTTCCGCGCGGGATGTCGAATATAAAATATTGATTGTCAGCAAGTATTGATGGACGATGTTACGCTGCTGAGTCGGGTACCGGGTTGGCCAACCATAAAACAAGCGACGAAATGTGCCTTATATGCAACATAATCAATAACTTAATGCAACCATTCGCGCCATCGAATAAATAATTCTACATCATGTCAAAATCTACATTCCAGCACACTGTCAGGGAACGCTTTTTGCGTTATGTAACCATAGATACCGAGAGCGATCCTGAAAGCGCCACCTTTCCCAGTACCGAGAAACAAAAAGACCTCGGGAAAATACTTGTAGATGAACTTCTATCCATTGGAATCATTGACGCTCACCTTGATGAATATGGGTATGTATATGCCACAATCCCAGCTAATACTGATAAAAAAGTTCCTGTTGTCTGTTTTTGTTCACATATTGACACTTCGAACGATTGTTCAGGAACTGGAGTAAAGCCCATTGTACATGCAAATTATAAGGGGCAAGACTTGGTATTGCCAGATGATACCTCGGTGGTGATTCGTATGGCAGAACACGAAGAATTAAAAAATCAGATCGGCAATGACATCATCACAGCAAGTGGTACTACTTTGCTTGGCGCCGATAACAAAGCAGGTCTAGCGGCCATCGTGGATGCAGCCAAGATTTTGAGTGAAAATCAATATCTTAAGCATGGAAAAATCCGAATTTTGTTCACCCCGGATGAAGAAATCGGTCGAGGTGTGTATAAATTGGATATGAAAAAATTGGGTGCCAAGTTCGGGTATACGATTGACGGTGAAACGGCTGGAAGTATTGAAAATGAAACTTTTAGTGCCAACGGAGCGATTGTCACAATTCGTGGAGTATCTGCACACCCAGGCTATTCCAAAGGGAAAATGGAGAATGCATTAAAAATCGCTGCACGAATCGTAGCAAAATTCCCGGACAAACTAGGCCCGGAACATACTGAGGGTAGGCAAGGTTTTATTCACCCTGTAACTTTTGAAGGCAATGTTGAAAAGGCGACGATTAAGCTTATTATTCGAGATTTCACAGAATTAGGTTTAAACCGACACGGCAAAGTGCTCAAACGTATCGTGGACACTGTTTTAAAACTTTACCCGAACAGTCATGCGGAAGTTAAAATCACAGAGCAATATAGGAATATGGGTAAGGTGCTTCGTCGTCATCCTCAAGTAGTCGCCAATGCTTTAGAGGCACTCCATCGTGCTGGGTTCAAGCAACCAAAATTAAGTGCCATACGTGGCGGAACCGACGGCTCAAAGTTGTCATATATGGGCTTGCCCTGCCCCAACTTATTCGCTGGCGAACACGCTTTCCATTCTAAACAAGAATGGGTGTCTGTACAAGATATGGAAAAGGCAGCGGAGACGATTGTCCATTTATCCCAGGTTTGGGAGGAAAAGACCCTTAAATAATTAACTTATCAAATATGCTATCTGAAATATTGAATGCGGCTATTAAATTTTGGCCCGTGCTTTTTGGCGCTTTTTTGAGTGGAATAATTTCACTCTATGTTTATCTTAGATTTCAGAGCAGAATTCAATCAGCCGAAGCACGAAAGAGTAGAGCTATGGGCGATGTTTTCTTTTTGTATGAGGCAACACCCAAAATTTACCCAGCCAATGGTAAAAAATTCATCGAATTGGAGGTAAAGGTGTCGAATCAGTCATTGAGCAAACTTGCATTATTAGCAATTTTTGTAAGATTTAAGCCCATTATCAATACTTCCAAACAAAATAATTTTACATACACAGATTTTGACTCATTGAAAGAATTTGAAAACGAAGAAGAATTTGAACAGGAATGTTCATTGTTGCAAATAAGAAATATTGCATTTGCAAAAGGTTTTTTTTGGCAGACCTCAGTTAATGGTGTTTCAGTTAGGAGAGGATTTGATATAGTTAGCGACGAATTCTGTAAAAAATACCCCCTTGTAATGGCACAGATTATCATCTATGGTGCATCAATAAATTTGATTGATAAGACACATTACCCTAAATACCAAATTGGTAGACTGCGAACGAAATTATGTGATTATCTTGAACAAAAGAATTCAGAAGATTACAATTTTTTTAGCAGGATGGGGAAAGCGGGTTTCTTAAACAAGAAAAGCATGTTATTTAATAAGATTAGGAAAACGACACTGTTCACTTTATTGAAAAAAGTAAATATATTAAATATATTTGAAATAAACCAAGGTGAGCGTATTGTGATAAATAAGGATGGGAGTACAGATGTTGAAAATACTAGGAAATTCTTTCCTGTCTTGAGTTCGGTAATAAATTCTAACATAGAAAAGGTTATTGATTTGTCAGCATAATAATATAAATATAAAATCTCATAGTGTCCATTAGCGATAAATTGTACAATACATCAAAACTATACGACCCCAGCGAGCCTGCAAAGAGTGTGTAAAATAGTTGTAACTGGTTAGCCAGAGGCTATCCAGTTACCAAAATAATAAAGGTGCTAACTCTGCATGGTCTCACATGGCCGACTAAGCGCGGCCACGTAGCCCACGCTCACGTTCGCTGAAACCCAAAAAAAGAAAATACAACATATGCAACAAATATGGTGTCAAACTTTTCACAAAAAAATTTTTTATCCATGAAAAATCGAATTGCATTTTTCGCACTTATCCTTTGCATTCTTATGACTTCGTGTAACTGGTTTCAGAACCTTGTGGACACGAGTATAAAAAATATTACCCAAAATGAGTGTGGCATTTTAGTATTCAAAGACTCCACACACTTTCTATTGGTGTACAACATTTTAGAAAAGCAATTAGAGGACTATGAGAATTCTCCTGCAATTCAAAATAATACAGACGAGGAAAAACCATTGACAGATTTTGAAATACTTAAAAGCCATAGTTCATATAGAAAATCCATCCTTGACCAAGAGCAAACAGCGGAAAATAATGGTGTCGATTTATCAATAAATCCGATAAATGAAATTTTGGAAGATGATGTAATATTACAAACGCTTTTGAACAAAGACCGCTTTTTGATAATAGACAATACAGGATACTATTATTATGATGATTGCACTCTATACAAATTTCCAATTGGCATGGAATGCCAACGAACCATGCCAATTGCAATCAACTTTTTTGAAAAACTACAAACAAATCCATTAGAAAAGGCACCTTTTGTTTATGAAAAAATCGACATTTGCAATGATGAAGAAAACTATGCCTCATTAAAAAATGGAGACCCCTGTCAAACTATTAAGTTAGTAGTTTGCCCTCGAATAGGGGTTTGCAACCCCGAAGCAGTAAATTTCATCATCATTTTCCCTCAAATCAATAACTCAATCTATACTCATATAAATCCCACAAGTACATCATGTAATTATACAGTTAGTTCACCATTACTTAACCCAACAACTTCGCTTTTGGCCTTTAATACTTATCAAAACCCAATTTCAAGTAATTTTTGTAGTTTATCTTCAGGCGAATATGGATATGTGGCTCAATATAATTTTTTGCCTTATTCCAGTCCGTCTTCAAATAATATCTATCATATAAAAATTGAAGCAGAGTTTTCTTACCCCGAGAATGGGCAAATCAAAACTTGTACGCAAGTTTTTGAAACGGATTATACTATGCCGCCTCCATGCCCAATAAATTACAATGTATCTATCGGTTCCACAGTGATAGTAACCGCAAATAATCCTTGCGGAACTCAGCAAGGAAGTTATACTTTCACTCCTCTAACCCCATCTGGTTTTGCATCACCTAGTATTATTTCAACAACTCCCAATTCAATAGAATTAGAGTATCCATGTTCTGGAGAAAAAGAATTACAAATTGACTACAATTATAATGGTTGTCAAAATAGTATAATAATCAAATTTGATGTCATTAAATCTGGTTTTTGCTGTTATCCCAGTAGTCAAAGGAATTTGATTAATAACAACAATTACAGAATAAATTGTACAACTCCTTATTATTTGCAAAATAACTTATATAAGTTGAGAGTGACCTTAAAAGAAAGAAAAAGCAAATTGTCAGTAGTTGTAAGAAGTTTTAAGAAGAACAACCAAAATAAATACAAAAAATACAGAACTGATATAGAGTATGACATTTGGGGTTCGGTGTATTATGGATTAAACCCATGCTACTGTTCACATAAGTGGGATATCCCATCGGGCTTCTATACTAAACACAACAAAAGCAAACTACGAACTCGTTATAAATTTTCTCAAGACAGAGGTGCCATAGAAAACCTACCTAGTGTACCAAATTTCAATTGGTTTAAGAAGAACTGGTCTAGACTTGAAGGTGACGAGTGGAAATTTACTTTTAGAACGTCCGAATTTCCATCTCCTGGTATACTTCCTAATACTACAATTGTAATTGATTGCAAGTCCACGAATTGTGCCCTAAAATAAATAGAAAAATCATCGAACAACGCATATACGCCCATGCCGCACAAAGCCCGCCCGCAAGGCTCGACGTGCGGCACGGGCGCATATGCCCACGTTCGCTGCAACTGAAACGAAAAAATAACTATGGAGAAAGAAGAAAAAGTAGCACATATAAATGGAAGGTACTTAGCACTGATTGCAATCATTGGTTTG
>JAWXAU010000017.1 GCA_034439655.1 Bacteroidota bacterium
GCGGTTTTCGCTAAATTTAATCAACGATTCACACACACTTATCCACAGCAAAGTGCTGGTGCTAAAGCGTTTCTGAGTTTTCGCTCAGACACTATATAATAGCAAACTAATATAGGCCCTGTGGGGATAAGGATTTGGTATCAGTTTCAATTATTAAGACAAACCACCGATAATTTGGATGTGGTACTACTTAATACTTCATTGCGGACGGGTGATAAAAAATCACCATTAGGGCTGCATGATAAGTTTAGCAATATTGGTATTAGTGCAAATATATTATTAGGTGTAAGGAGAAAATAATATGAAAAAGATTATCATTATAATATATATGCTATTTGCTTCTGCAGCTTTTGTGCAAACCCAGAAAATGAATTTTGCCGTGGGGTTTGGTCCCGCAGCGTATAATATTAAGTCAGCTAATAATGCAGTTTTTTTTAATGCATATAATGCCAATTATACCAATATTTTAAGTAAGCCATTTGACACGACAATAGCTGCACCAGTTGGTTGGCAGAGTGTTATTTCATTTGCATTGGGTAAAAAAGCATTATATTATTGTAGTATCACCGTTAATAAACTAAAATCTGATAATAGAGCTACATTTATCAATAATGACTAAAGGCGTATGCGTTTTCAATATAGTGAGATTGGTATGGATTTATGCTCTGGTTTTAGGGTGGGAAAGAAGATTGCAGTGGGCTTAGTGGGAGGAATGAATTTTAGGAATTGTTATATTAAAAGTTCGTTTATATATAATGATGGAACGGAGAGTTTTACTAACGAAAAACAACTTAATGGTATATATCATTCATTAAAGGTGATGACTTATTTGGGTACTTCTATCGATGTGCAAGTATACAAGAAATTATGTTTAAATTTTAAACTTGATTATATGATGGGCACTATGGCAAACTCATCTGAATATTTTGATGGAGATCTTACCAAAAGCAGTGGTAAAACCTCCATACCGCAAGATATTAAAGATATAAATACCATAGGCTACAGGGGCCTTAGTGATGATAGCAAAGGAATACGTTGTGCATTAACGGTCAAATTTTTATTAACTGATACAAGCTATTAATACAATGATAAAAATTAAATTATATATAGTCGTGTTTTTTATTGTAAGTGTAATTTATACTTCTTGCGAAAAAGCAGATATGAAGGAAAACCGTCTATGCAGGGGAAATGGCAAATGGAATATTACCCAACAAGAAAGAATTGCCTACGATAGTGTAGGTGCTGTGCTTTGGGATTCGATAAGTACTGATTTGGGAGAACTTAATTTTTTTAAAGAAGGAAGCCTCGATGCCTTGTATGATTATAGAGTAGGGGTTATGTACCTCAAACAAATGCCTGAGTTGGAAAGACTTTATCGCTTTGAGTATTTTACCGATGGTAACCGTTTTAATATTAAGTTAGATGGAACTTTAATTGACCCTTCAAAAGATATAGCTAGGTTCTATTCAGTAAAGTATGATGGATATAGAAAGAAAGAATTGGTTTACGTAAAATCAGATGGGAATAGGCCAATCACCACAAATTCTAGTCAGTTGTATTATAAGGAGATTTTGACGATAGAGAAGGATTAAGGGATAAGTAGACAGTAGTCAGTAGACAGTAGACAGCCCGCCGCGGCGGGCTGTGGTTAGTGGTCAGTAGACAGTAGTAAATATATTTGGAAAAGTTTCCCTTTTCATGCGATATATATCTTCCAGTTCATTATAAAATAAATGGAAATCCTCAAAAGCTGAATCTTTAAACATCGCCATAAAATCAATAGCTATTTTTCTTTCTTGTTTTGTTGAATCGCTTGCTAGTGGCTTTGTTTCATCTGTTGCGTTTGATGTGCAGGATGAAGCTATTATAATAATGAGAAGTAGTTTGAGTAGATTCACGTTTCAGATATATGATATTTTTTGATTGTTTGTAATTCATTACTTTGTCTTCTATTGATGAGATTGCCAAGCGGAAGCCGCTCGCAATGACGGTAAATCCTACAAAAAATCCCACGCTATATCATAACGTGGGATTTTTTTGATTATATTATAGCTTGGATTAACAAACACAAATTTGCGTCAGCAACATTTATCATTTATTATTCATCATTCATCATTGTATTCTTATTCTTTCACAAACTGTTTGCTTCCTATTATATGTCCATTGGCATCGATCAATTGCAAATGATATAATCCTTTGGCCATAGCTGTTACATCTATTTGTGTGCTTCCACGTAAGCTTCCGTTTACTATTAATTTGCCAGTGGCATCATATACTGTCCAACGTGTAGCATTGCTATTTTGTTGTAATTGTATATTCAATTTATCAGCAGTAGGATTTGGATACAATTCAAATGATTTATCTGTAGGGACATTAATCGCATTTGCATCTACATTTACCCAACGACTTACGGTATTGGCAGCGTTATTTTGCTTATCTTTCACATTATAGTCCAACTGATACCAACCTTTCACTGTATTGTTTACTGTGCCTGTGCGAACCACCGAAGCAGGAACAACGACATCATAATTATCAGTAGCTTTCACTCCAGGGTCGGTAAAATTAGCATTGATGAATATATATATAGTATCTTTACCAATCAAAGTTATAACTGGACGTGTAGTATCGCCCACCTGCACCATACGGACGCGTGTGTTTATATTTTTACTCTTATCAGTTGCAGTGTATGTAACAGGATACCATCCCAATTTTCCCGTATCCACGGTACCACTTATTATAATAGTATTGGTTACATTTCCATCCATCGAGTCGATGGCGGTTGCACCCGCTTCTATATATTTATTATGCACTTCTAAATATTGGCTATCCACCCCTAATAATGTAATTGAAGGCCCACTATTGTCGGGCAAAACATAAATAGTGCGTTGCACTTCGGCAGCTTTATTTCCCGCAGAGTCTTTCACATTATATTTCACTATATAGCTGCCCACAACTTGGTTATTAATATTGCTTGAAGCAACTACATTGGCACTAATATTACCATCTACATTATCAATAGCGGTTGCACCTGGATCATTATAAGTAAGACCCTGTTCAACGGTATCAGGATTATTGCCAATCAAAGTAAGTACGGGTGGAGTTTTGTCATCACTAATTAATACAAAATAATCCTCCACTTCTCCAAATGCAACATTGCAAGGTTGGTTCTGGTTATTATTATAACTCACTGCTACCCTCAAGCGGGTGATGCCAACTTTGGCAGAGGCAGGAACCGTGAAACTACCCGATACCACTTGGTTGCTAGTAGGAGCATCGTTAATTACTCTCTCACTATTTATATCAAAATCACCATCTTGATTGTAATCAACCCACGCACGCCAATTTTGGTTTGTGCCGATATCGAATTTCTCAAGTCTATAAGTAGTTTTTGCTTTGCGTTCTATATTATATACTACCCCAAGGTTTGTATAATCGGTATACCCTTGTATCGAACTCGTGGTTCGGGTTGTATTATTAATACCCACACGATTCAATCCAACACCATTAATTAAGGTAGGATTTGGGCGGCAAATTGCAGACACATGTATATAGGCAGTGCGGCATACATTATCGTTTCCAAAATTGTTTGAAACCGTTAAACATACTTTATAATCGCCCGTATCGCTAAAGCTAAGCACCGCAGTATAATCATTGCTACCATTCAACATACTAACGGTTGCTGCAGGTGTTATCTGCCAACTCCAAGTTTTTGGGCCATTTGTACTTGTATCTCTCAAGGTTATTACTTGCATGGTATCGGCAATGGTGAAGTCGGTGGTGAAACCTGCAACAGGCTTTGCAGTAGGGGCAACCACACTAATCGTTTTTGTAATAAATGTTATACCTAGGCAATTGGTAACTGTTAAAGTAACATCAACATTGCCCGTTGTCGTAAATTTCCAATCGCCATTAGTGGTGGTAGAATCGGTGGTTCCATTGCCATCAAAATCCCATTCATAAGTAGTTCCGTTTTGGCTGCTATTTACAAAGTGTGTAACACCTGAATTATATACTTTGGTGGGAACTATAAAATCGGCCACAGCAGCTTGCAATACTTTGCTATTCCACTCACCAGCAAATCCTGCGGAGTTGCCCTGTGCGTTAGAAGTAAACTCTATATACATATTTCCTGAGTATGCTAGGAATGGCCCAGGTATATTACTACCGCTATATCCAAGTCCACTATATAATGGTGTGCCAGTATTGTCAGCACCATCATATACTCTTATATAATCGCCATTAGATAAATTAAATTTGTTAAACTTCAGTTCAATCTCACTATTACAAGGGCCAATTTTATAAGTACAATTTTCGTTATCGCTATAGTTGCTATTAGGGCCGCCTGAGTCGAACAGGGAACCTGCCGCTACCGTAGTTTCATAAGGGAATATACACATTTGTGCAAGCTCTTTTACAATAACCAAATTGGTTTTACAAACCTTCACACTGTTGCCGATTACATTTGTTGCGGTAAGACAAATTGTATAATTACCAGAGGTAAGGAAACCTATTTGTGGGTTTTGCGAAAACTCATCGCCATTGATAAAAAATATTTGGTTTGCAGGAGAAAATTCCCAGAACCAAGAAGTAGGGCCATTGGTGGAGAGGTCAGTTAATTGTATTGGGTCATTGGGGTAAACTGTATCTTGGTCTGATAAGAAATTAACTACTGGCACAGCGGTTGGGTTTTTTACATTGATGGTTTTATATACAGTATCAGTACCTGCACAGTTAGTAGCTACTAACATAATGGTTTGTTTGCCAAGGCTAGTATAAGTATAAGAAGTATTGAATAATGTATCATCTATTACACCATCGCCATCTACTTCCCATTGGTATTTATTGCCACTACCTGTTTGAGTGGCATTACGCAAATTGTATGGGCTATTGATATAGGCTACACTATCAGCATTGATTTTTGCTTTGGGTTTTTGATTTGCAAATGCAGTCCACGATGCTGCAAAACCAGCGGAGTTATTATTGCCATCGGTAATTTCTTTTATATATATACTTCCACTATTTGCAGTTAATGAACCGGGCGAATTGGTGCCAGTAAATCCTAAGCCGGGATGTAATGGTTTGCCTGTTGCATCTACTCCATCAAATACTTGCACATAGTCATTGGCTTGCATATCGAGTGCGGTGAATGATATTACAATTTTACCCGCACAAGTGGGTTCAATTAAAAATCCACAACCCGATCCATCATTATAGTTTGAAACGGGCCCTCCAGAATCATATATATAACCTTTGTACGCAGTGCTTACCACTGCAGTATTGTCGCACATATTAAATTGGTTGGTTACATTTATATATTGTGTTTTAACGATACTGTCTTTGCCCGCAGGGTTTTGAACTAAGAGTGATATTTTATATTTACCTGCATTGGCAAATGTGTGGAAAGGAAACTGAATATTTGAAGTATTATTTGAACCTGAAATGGTATCACCAAAATCCCAAGCCCATTTGGTAGGGTCATTTAGCGAGGTGTCTATAAAACTAACTTGCTGACCTACTTTTACGGTAAGCGGTGTAGCATAAAAACCAACTTTAGGTGAGGTATAATTTTTAACTATAAACTGCCTGTTGCTCGTACTGCTCCCCGCAATATTTTTTGCTTCCAGAAATACAGTATAAGTAGTAACCGAATCAAAACTTACAGTCGGGTTTTGAGTGGTATCATTGGTACTATTTTTAAAGCTTATTTTATTGGGGCTAAAGGTCCATTTCCATTGGTCGGGTTGGTTTACACTTTGGTCGACCAGGCTCACACTTTCATATATATATGGATTGAAAGTGTTGGCTGTAAAATCTGAAATTGGTTGTTGTTTTTGTAATATAATAATTGTTTTTTTGATGCTATCAATACAACCACCTTTGGTAATTACCATCAAAGTAATAATATATACACCTGCTGTATCAAAAGTGTGGGTAGGTTGAGATTGGTAGGTACTGTTCAATATTCCCGATTGCGGGTCACCGAAATTCCAACTCCAAAAAATAACTTCACCTCCAGTTGTTATATCATTGAATGTAATGGGAACTTGATATACATTGAGGTCGGTAATAAAATCGGCCTTAGGTTTTTCAACCGTAACGGCATTGGTAATTACTGATGGAGTGCCAGGCAAATTTGTATTGGTAGTTAATTTCACATTATATACTCCCGCACTTGCATAAGTATGTGAAGGGTTTTGGTTGACGCTGTCGACCTTGCCATCGCCGAACTCCCAACGCCAGCTAGTAATATTATAGTTACCAAAAGTATAAGATCTATCATAAAAATCGGTTTGACTACCGAGGCAACTTGCCCCCGCTTTAAATTCAGAAACGGGTTGGCCATTTTCCCTTATCACCACTGTATAATCTTCTACTTCCCCTATTTGTATAGGATTGGTGCAAGGACCTTGTGCCGTAACTGGGTAACTCTGTGTACTTACACGCATGCGGGTTGGGCCGCACACTGCAGTGCTAGGCACATTGAAATTTTGTTGCAGTAATACATAAGAACCTTGAGCTTGATTGTTAGTAAAATTAAAAGTATCCAATACTTTTTCTGTTGTAGGATCCAATACACCATTATGGTTAAAATCAATCCAAGCTCTTACTCTGGTAGCATTTACACCATTGCCGCAAACCACCCCAATAGTTTGTGCATTGCCACGGTCAATAGTGTCGCTCAAATAAGTATAATCTACATATCCTGACGATTGTTGGAAATAACTGCTATTACTAATAGTACCCATTTGCACGCTATAAACTCCAATAAAATTTGTTTGGTTACCGCGGCTTACACAATATCCTACCCTGCGGTTGCCACCAGGGTTCACATTGGCGGGGATACGTTTGATGCTGTTTATTTCGATTGAATAACAGCGGGCATCAATGGTATTTCCGAGCAGTGCTCCACTACTAATATCATATACCAGCCAAAAGTAGTTTTGTCCTTGTTTCAAATTTTGGTTGGCATTGATTGCAAACGAACCACTGGGGCTGCTTACAGCACTTCCTACTTGGTTGGTGATACCGAAATTTGCGTTGTTTCCAGTATAATATAATTTTGCTTTGCTCAACTCAGCAGGGTTAGAAGTACCCAAAGTGCTAAAGTTGAAATTGCCTATGGTGAGTGGGCTAAGTGTACCGCCTGGATTATTCTCAACCACGATTCGAAGAATTTGATTATCGGTACTGCCTTGCGTTACCTCGTCAAAATTTATTTGAGCCACATCGCTGCTTTTATAGGTTTGAGCTGAGGGGGGAAATACATCTACCGTGAAATCTTGAAAGTATTGGCTCCATTTTAAAGTGGTAGTATTCGCATCGTTATTGGTGCAAGGGTCAGGAGTATTAGCTGCCGCATTGGTATTTGAATATACGGTTCCCACCCTCATTCGGGTAGCACCCGTTTTTGCGTTTACAGGAATGGTAATATTAGTCCCGGCAATATGGTTACCTACATTCATTTGGTCGAACGCAGAGAATACGCGTTCAGTGCTTTCAAAGGTGCCGTTTTGATTATAATCAATCCATACGGCCACTATTTGAGAGTTAGCACCATTGCCTAAGAAAATGCTAAGCGGATAGGCAGCTCCTTTAGCCACACGGGCAGTTTCCAAAGTATTGTCATCGTAATTGGATGAAGGATTGCCCTGAGGTGCCGCAGTGCTCACATTCATGTCAGCCAAAGTCACATTTTTGATGTGGGTAAAGAAAGAACTGGGTGTATTCTGTACATTTGTGGCACCATTCCAATATCCGTAACCGGTATAGCTAGGAGTACAATATGTTTGGGCTTGGGTGTGGGTGGTTTGGATAGTGATTAGGATGCAAACCAGTGCGTAAAATTTCCTCATGTGGTGGTTGTTTTTATTAATAAGAGGCCAAAGGTAGGAAAAAGGTTGCAATACAAAAAGATTTTTTTTCGGGATAGGAGCCCATTGCTAAGAAGGCTCTGTGGCATATCAGTTCATAGGCAGATTTTAATTCTTACTCTTTCACAAATTTTTAAGTTACAAACGCTTTAAATATTTTCTTGGGTTCATGATAATACTATATATATGTGCAATATAAATGCAGGACGAAGGAAATACATTAAAAGAACCTTCTTCAGGATATGATAGTAGAGGCAAAAAACAAATTGTTTTTTTTAATTCGTTTTAAGAAATGGACGATTATAGCAGGTTAAGAATTGGTATAAATCTTATTCTCAGTCCGTTTCTAATTTTGCTATAATAGTATATTGAGGTATCTATAATACCCAATATGGTTTTTTATAATATGGATTTATTCAAAAATGGTGGAAGGAGAAAAAGAGTAGAGGTATTCATGCCGCAGATGCTGAAATATTCGCCGTGGCGAAGAGCATGACGTCGCAACTGCAAAGATACCAGTATCATTAGCCTTGCGACAGGCTAACCCATTCGCCGCGTCTCGGAACCGAACCCTACCTTATCTCCACATCAAACATCATCCTAGCTTGCACACCTTTCCATGTTTTCATAGCTTTGAGGGTGCGGTATAGCGTGGCATATTCGCCGAGTTCACTTTCTATAATACTTTGTTTAACGTCTGTAGTTCCGTTCTTTAAAAATTTCTCCAATGGGTTTTTCATTTGCGGCAGTACTTTGATGCGGTAATCTTTGAGCTTGGCAAGTTCCGCCGCTTTTTTAATGGCATCATCTATACCACCTATCTTATCTACCAATCCAATTTTAAGTGCGTCTTCGCCAGTCCACACGCGGCCTCGGGCCATGTTGTCCACCTCGGCTTTGGTTTTTTTGCGGCCTGCGGCTACACGATCCACAAAATCATTATATACTTTGTTTACCAAACTTTCATATATGGTTTTTTCTTCGGCGGTCATAGGGCGACCCATATCGCCAAGGTCGCTGTATTTTCCTGTTTTAACACCTTCTGAAGTAATTCCAAGTTTGTCGTTCATCAATTTTTGGTAATTAGGAATAAGTCCGAACACACCTATTGAACCTGTAATGGTATTGGCTTGGGCAAATATATAATCCGCAGGAGCAGCTATATAATAACCACCACTTGCAGCCACGTCGCCCATGCTTACTACTATAGGTTTTTTCTGTTGGCGGGTTAATTCCACCTCACGCCATATAATATCGGATGCCAATGAGCTTCCACCAGGTGAATTTATACGAAGAACTATTGCTTTTACTTTATCATCGTTACGTGCTTTGCGAATAGCATCACTAATGCGATCGCTGCCAATACTATTGTCGCTGCCTTCGCCACTGTTAATTTCGCCAGTAGCATATATAATGGCAATTTTTCCTTCCCCATCGGGTTCGCTGCCGGCCACACCCACGTTTGCATATTTGCCCATAGTCACCAAATGTATTTTATCTTTTTCGCCCTGACCTAACCTTTTATTTAACTCAAGCAATAGTTGGTCTTTATACCAAAGTTCGTCCACCATTTTTAAGTTCTTTGCATCGGCGGCAGATTTAATTTTAAGTTCGTTTGCAATGCCTCTCACATCGGCCACTTCCATTTTGCGACTTTGGGCAATTGTTTCTAGCATGTGGTTATTGAGGCTGTTTAAATATACTTCTACTTGTTCTCTGTTTTCAGCACTCATGTGGTCGTATAAAAATGGCTCAACGGCACTTTTATATTTGTTGTCTGGGCCTTTAATTGCGGTCATTTCTATACCCAATTTGTCAAGAGCTTTTTTAAAGAAATGCACTTGGGCAAACATGCCGTTAAACAGCATTTCGCCAGTTGGATTTAGATATATTTTATCGGCAGCCGTGGCTATATAATAAGAACCATTGGTATATATTTCGCTATAAGCAAGTACAAACTTGCCACTCTTTTTAAAGTCTAATACAGCATTGCGAATTTCTTCGGCTGTTGCCCATCCGCCGCCCACTGCCATAATTTCAAGTAAGACACCTTTGATATGTGGATCCGACTGTGCTTTCTTCAAGTTGGCCAGTATGTCGTTTAGTCCCACCATATCTGCATCGCCCACTATACCGGCAAAAGGATTGTTTGGGGTGCGTTCGGGAATAGGATACCCCAGCGTAATATGTAGCACCGATTTGTCTTCTATGGTTGCTACCTTTTTATCAGCTAAGCTACTAAGGCTGGCAGTGATAATACCACCAACGATAAAAACCAATAGAATGCCACCTATAATGAACCCAAACATGGAAGCGAAAAGCATTTTAAAAAACTGTCTCATAGTGTATTTTGTATTTTTATATTTTTGGCAAATTTAATGTGGAATGTCTGATGAAGGTGTAATTAAATTTCTATCAATTTGCGGTCTAACGAAAATAGTTAATGTAATGTTTCAGATTCTGTGCAATCAATCGACTTACGATAGCTGTACGGTAGTGGTTGGTGAATTCCGAATAAGATTCGGGACCCACAGGCATCTAGTAATGTTTCATATTCTGTGAAATCTAGCGTTTGTTGGTTCCGAACGTTTTCGGGAGCAACAGCAGACATCTGGAATACCCGCAATCGTTAAATCATACCTCGTTAAATCATTCAATAAAAAAGCCACCCGAGGGTGGCTTAATACAATTAAAAGTTTATAAAGGTTTTTTGAGCTTTAAAGGTTAATTTTGAGTTGCACTTTTAGGTTCATTTTTATTATTGCTAGCTAATTTTGTGTATTCTTTTATATAAGCTTCGGAAAGGTTATTAAGTTTATGTATACGCAGTGTTTTGGTAGAGGCCATTAGTTCAGCAACGCTATTGGGATTCTTTTTATAATCCTGTGCGGCATACGATTTGGCTATTGCAACTGATGCTTGGCGATAGCTTAATCCATTGGTTTCACGCATTAATTCAATTTGGCTTTTTAAGGTATTGGCTGTTA